>NZ_CAMVEE010000009.1 GCF_947166415.1 uncultured Methanobrevibacter sp.
TGTGAACTGTACTTTTATTGGTAACCATGCTAATACTGGTGGTGGTGCTATATGGAATGGTTTGATTATGGACTGTACTTTTATTAATAACTATGTAATTAATGAACCTGATGGACCTCTGGGTGGGGCTATGTTTAAGGGTTCCGCTGTGAACTGTACTTTTATTGGTAACCATGCAGATGGAAGGGAGAGTTCTGGTGGCGCTATGAGTGCTGGTTCTGCTGTGAACTGTACTTTTATTAATAATTCTGCAGAACGTGGTGGTGCTATAGGTGGTGCTTCTGCTGTGAACTGTGATTTTTATGGTAACTCTGCAATTAGATATGGTGTTATGCATGGTAATTCTGCGGATACTTGTGTTTGCAAAGATAACACTCCTAATGATTACGCTTCTTATGTAACTATCTATGGTCCTTCATTGTCTGTTGAGGATTACACTTCTTTTTATAATTCCGGTGATAAATTACTATTTAACCTATCAACACATAGCGGCATGAGGGTGACCAATAGGAATATTACCATTGATATTTTCACATCCGATGGCTATTATTTTGGTACTTATTATTCATTGAGTGATGGTTGGGTTGTTCCTCTTGTCCCTGGCAGATACATCGCGTCCTGCAAGGCCACAGATTTTGACATGGAACCGGTCACCGCAACTTTAACAATAAAGCCTGTAAATCTTACTGCCGCTTACACTGTCAGCGCTTTGGATGACGGCTTTTCCGTCAATATCACTGTCAGCACAGATCCTGCAATCAACGATAATTTAACTGTCAGGTTCAACGGCAAGGAATATTCTGTTGAAGCTATAAACGGCACTGCCAGCTTCACATCCGATAAAGTCTACTCCAATGACTACAACACGGAAATACTATATCCTGGTTCAGGATATTACAACATTAATGTTGCAGTCAAACCGACTAACGTGACACAGCTCAACAATTTCACCTATTACTACTACAATGATGACATGGGTTCTGATTCCGAAAAGGGAATCTCAAAAGTCCAAGTGGTCGATGCCGACGGCAATCCGATTAAAAATGGTGTTGTGACCATCACTTTCGGAGACATGTACAAGCTGAAAGTCAAAACAGGTTCAGACGGTGTGGCTGAGTTCACCAAGGCCTACATGCCAGGAACATACTCTGTATCCGTTCAATACGACAACAAAACAACCAAATTAGGCAACCTTGTCCTTAAAAGTGTTGTGAGCTTGCCTAAACTTTCAAAGGTCAGCAAATCAGCAAAAGCCACAACCATAAAAATCACACTGAAAGGAACCGGTCCAATCAAAGGCAAAACTGTCATTGTCACATTCATGAAAAAGCAATATACCATCAAAACAGACAAAAACGGTGTCGCACAATTCAAGGTGACCCAGAGTATGGTTTCAAAGCTCATTACAGGCAAAACCTATAAAATCAGAGCAACCTACAGAATGGACAGCGTAGCACAGGGCATACAAATACTCAAATAAGACAAATTGTAAGTAACTCGCTTCGGCAGTTACTTTACCTTTTTTATTTTTTTTTAAAAACAAAACAGTCAAAATTCTCTTTTTTTATTTGAGTTCATTACCAATTTCTGAATGGAATAATCTTTCACCATTCCTGCAGATTCATATGCCCTTGGAATTGCTGGAGCCATATTAAATTCCATGTTCAATCAATTATTTTTTCATTTTATAGAATTGAAATCATTTATAAGATAAAATTTAAATAAATTGTTGCTTAATAGAATTTTTGAGGATTTAAGGAGGTTATCTTTTATTTTAAGTTAAATTTTGGACGAATTTAAAAAAGTTTATTTTGACACGTAAAATTGGAATAATCTGTAAATTAAATCAGGTATTTATCAAAAATATTCTGTGATGGATTGCTAATTCATAGATTTTTCAGCTAATTTATTTGGTTGTTCTTAAATTTTATCTGGTGATTTATTCTTTTTAAAGTTTTAACTAGGGTAAAAAGTTTAATTGCTGATTAATAGCTTTGGTTAATTAATAGTCGTTATTATCGTCCTCATTAGGTGATAAAATGAAAAATACTAAGAAGATAGCTATTAATAAACATTTCTTTGCTTCAGCGCTTCTTATCACTTTGATCTTTTTGGCATTTGGGATAAACGTTGATGATTCCTACGCTTTGGATTTAAATGAAAGTTGTGATGATGAGGAAATGGGATTGGATATTGAAGATAAACTGGAAAATTCTCAAAACGAAGCGATGGAGGTTGAAAGTCAAAGTGATGAAGTTTTAAGAGCAGGACCCTATGTGCTGGATGGAGGTACTTTTGGCGACATTCAAAACGCTGTCGATAATGCTGAACCTGGAAGCAGAATTGTCTTAAACGGATATTTCTACCCAAGAACTACTGCCGATGAGATTACGGTAAATAAAGAATTAACGTTTGTTTCTACATCATCCGCAACTCTTGATGCAATGAATAAATGCAGAATCATTTCCCTTAATTCAGCATCTTCCGGTTCTTCAATCCATAATATAAAATTCATAAATGGTTTTGGAGACTATGGGGGTGCAGTACTCATTAAATCAGACAATGTTGTAATAGATAACTGTACTTTTGATAAAAACCATGTAACAAAAGGCGGCGGAGCAATCAAGGCTCCAAGCGATTATCTTGTTGGCATAAATACTGTTATCAAAAATTGCAAATTCACAAACAATTATGCTAAAGAGGCGGCAGGAGCTGTGAGTTTGCCGGGAAACAATTCCAAAATAATTAACTGCTCTTTCATTTCAAACAGAGCAATAAATAATGAGGGGATAGCGTTCGGAGGTGCGATTTCAATAGGAAGTGATGTTCCAAACTGTATAGGTTATGTTAGGAATTGTAGTTTCGTAAACAACTCCGCAACTTCTAAAGGCCATTCCCATGGAGGTGCAGGGTGCATTAGGCATGGCATTCAATATATCGACTGTGAATTCATTAATAATGTTGCTGATGAAGGCGGTGCATTGACCTATCATGGATCAGGCGCAATTAGAAATTGCGTTTTCATCGGCAATTGCGCTAAGGAATTTGGGGGAGCATTATCCACAGGATTTCTATATAACAATACAATGGATTTGAATATCAAAAATTGTGTTTTCAATGAAAATGAAGCTCCTTTAGGAGGTGCAGTCCAGCTGGTCGGAACAAACATCAAAATTGAAAAATCCAGTTTCAATGATAATCATGCATTCAAGAATGGTGGTGCAGCTAATATGGAAGCATTGTCCGTTGTTTTAACAGACTGCAGTTTAAACGGAAACATTGCAGAAGTCGATGGGGGTGCTGTTTTTATAAATGGCGAAAATACTCTCATTTCCCATTCATCATTCATGAATAACAGTGCAATTCCGGATTACGACAAATATGATGAAGGATTAGGAGGCGCAGTTTATGTAAACAGTACAAATGCAACTATTCAGTCAAATACTTTTTTCTTTAACACAGCAAGAAACGGCAGTGCAGTCTATTATGACAAATCAGGTAAAAATCTGATATTGAAAAACAATACATTGTACCAGAATCAGGCATGGGTTTACCAATTGCCAATTTTTGCAGACAACATATATTATGAAGACAGTGAAAAGATTACCGTCATTATTCATGGAGGCAACAATATAGCAAAATATGGTGATTTGGCAGTATCTAATGCAGTTTATAATGCTGCTGATTGTTCAAGCATTGAAATTGATGGAGAATCTCCTATTGGAGGGGCAACAGACAGTGGTGTTTTATATCAGGATGACTGCGAGTATAATATTGAGATATTGTTGACAGTTGAAAGGGATGATGGAACTGTAGTCTACAACGGGTCTATGAATTCAACTTATTTGGGTGAAATTTCACAGGAATTCCATAACTTGCAGCCTGGAAAATACTATGTAACTGCCAGACATTACGAAGACACATACTATAAAGGAATTACCAATAGGACAATGTTTGTTGTCAGTCCGAAAGTTGACAATAAAGTTCTAAAAACAACCAAATCCAAATCAGTCAATTTTGAGGACATTGTTGTCTGGACCTTAAACATCACTAACAACGGTCCGAACAATGCTACAGGAGTAGTTGTAACTGACGTGTTGCCGGAAGGACTGGTTTGGTTTGATGATGACAGCAATGGAACATATGATCCTGAAACCGGAATTTTATATATCGGTGATTTGGAGATTGGAAAAAGCGTAGTTGTAAACATCATAACTATTGTTAACAAGACTGAAGAATTGGTAAACAAGGTTAATATCACTTCTAATGAGTTTGATTACAATTTGACCAATAACCATGATGAGGAAAACATATCTGTTCCTCCTGCATGTGATTTGGAAGTCATAAAATCAGTCAACAGTTCAAATCCAAAATTTTCCGATTTGATAACCTGGACAATTGTCGTTAAAAATAACGGTCCTGATGTTGCAAGTGAGGTAATCCTTGAAGATATCATTCCAAAAGGATTGATTTGGGTTGATGACACAGGAAAGGGCAAATATGACCATTATACAGGCAATTGGACAATAGGAGCATTGAATCCTAATGATTCAATTCAATTGCAAATCATCACTCGTGTCAATGTAACTGGCCTAATACAAAACAATGCATCTGTCACATCCAAGGAATTTGACTATGATTTGTCAAACAACAAGGATAACGAAAGCGTGTATGTTGAAAAAACAGCAGATGTATTGATTATCAAGATGATCAACAATACAAAACCGAACTATGGTGATACAGTTAAATGGACCTTGATAGCTAAGAACAACGGTCCTGATAATGCAACAGACATTTATATTCGTGACAGCATGCCGGAAGGATTAATGGTACTAAATTCTACTGCAAGCAAAGGAGTTTATGATAATGGAGTTTGGGCTTTTTGCTGTTTGAAAAATGGTGAGGTTGCAACTTTGGAAATTCTCTGCAAAGTAATTAAAACAGGTAACTTCACTAATTTCGCATCAATTAATGCCAGTGAAGTCGACCCTAACCTTACCAACAACCAAGACAATGAATCCATTCAGGTTCCGTTAACAGTGGATATAGAGGTTATCAAGGGGGTCAATGATAAAAATCCGTCATTCGGTGAAATCATAACATGGCTCATATCTGTTAAAAATAATGGTCCTGACGATGCAACCAATGTCGTATTGTACGATGTTTTGGATGAGGGGTTGATATTCAAGAGTTACATGAGCAGTACTGGTGAGTATCTAAACAATAAGTGGATTATTGGGAATTTGGATTCCAGTCATGTTGAATATTTAAATATCTCATGCGAAGTCAGCAAACTTGGAATTATCTCCAATGAAGCATATGCAAATTCCTCTGAATTCGATATCAACATGTCAAATAACAAGGACAGCGAATCTCTTAGTTCAGTTCCAATAGTTGACCTGTCAATACTCAAATTGGTAAACAATTCTAATCCAAATTATGGGGATTTGGTCAAATGGACATTGATTGTTTTAAACAACGGTCCTAATAACGCCACAAATGTAATTGTTAAGGATACTCTGCCAAAAGGATTGGATTTAGTCAAATCCAGCGAAATGCTTTTGGGAGGATGTTTCAGCATTGATAAGCTGCAGGCCAATCAAACCAAAAAGATTGAGATTATCTGTAAGGTTGTTTCAACAGGCACATTTAAAAATGTTGCAAGTGTCAAATGCGATGAACCAGATTCTAATCCGGACAATAACCATGCGGAAAGTACAATAAATGTTAATCCTGCTTGTGATTTGTCAATTACAAAAACAGTTTCCAGGTATCATTATGCAGTAGGAGACATCATCAGATACACTGTTAAAGTTGCAAACAATGGTCCGAATAGCGCTAGAAATGTCAGGGTATCCGAAATTTTTGATGAAAATCTGTTGGATTTGAAGTCAGTCAAAGCCACTAAAGGCAGTTACAGCAGATCAAATCATGTCTGGTCCATTCCTTCATTGGATAATGGTAAATTTGCCGTATTGTACATTAAAGCATTGGCATTATGTGCGGGAACTGTAAAAAACATGGTGTCTGTTGTCTCAGATACTTTTGATTTCAACAAAAGCAACAATGCCTATAAGGTAGTTGTGGATGTTGACAAAATTGATAAAATCATCAAAAAACCCGTTAAAAAAGAGTTTGAATCAAAAATTCAGAAAAGTTTCACTAAAAACAAGGAACTAATAAAAATCAGTAATGCATTGTCTAAAAAGGAAAGTACAGGCAATCCTTTAGCGATTTTACTCTCATCAATGGTTTTTTCAATGATGTTTTTTGCGGCAAATATCTCAAAGAAAAGATGATTTTAAGTAGCTTTCATGCTACTTCTTTTTATTTTTTTAAAACGATTTTTCAAAATTTTACAAGTATCAAAATTATTACTTTTCCGTATGATTATTTTAATACTTGCATATAAAAACACTCAAATTATGCTTCAATTCTCTAAAATAAACAATACCTTTATATAGAACTTCCAACAAATATTTGTTTAGATATTGATGTATTGGTAATTTTTTGTAAAAAATTGCAGATAGAGTCAATATTATTCAATTAACCAAAAGGAGTGATTTCATGTCTGAAGAAGAAATGATTGAAGAATTTGATGAAGAAGATGACGAAAAATTACCTTTCGCTAAAGCTGAAGTTGTTCGTCTCATGAAAGAAAATCTTGATGATGACAAAATGATCAGGGAAAGAGTAAAAGTAGAAATGAACAAGTTCTTAGGTGACGTTTTAAAAAATGTATGTAAACAATTAAACGATTATCCCTACACTACCATCGAATACGAAATGCTCAAGGAATCTACTTACCCATACACCAACATCGAAAGGATTAATCAAGAAAAAGAAAGAATTTTATTGCATTTAGAAGCTATTAAAGCAGACTGTAACGCATTAGCTATGGATGTTCAAAAAACCTTAAAATTAAAAGACGTTGTTGAAGAAGACACATTCACCAGTTTTTCAGCAAGTCTTGATGAAGAACCAGAAGAAGAATAATCTTCTTCTTAATCATCTTCTATTTCATAGAAGCCTGTTTTTAATTCACGCAATTCCTCTTTAGGAATTTCGCTTATTTTTACATTTTCACTTACCACATTGCTTTGTCCGAACGGGTCAAGTATGATTAGTGTGGCGGTGCCGTTTCCTTTTTTTAACTCTAGAAGATGTTCAAGTGCTTTTTTGGCATTGACTTGGGACTGCTCGTCCTCGAACAGATTCAATGCTTTTTTAACCGCATCTTCAAAGCGTGTTAGAATCCCTTCGATATTTGTCACATAACCTTCTGATTTTGGTCCTGGCTCCACCTTGACGCCCACTTCAGGTATGATGACTGTTGCGGATTGGGATCTTACAACCCTTACAGACAAGTTATTCTTGTTGATTTCAATAGTGTATTTTGCAGGATCGTTCTGTTCCAAAGCTATGACATCGCTGTGCTTAAATCCGCAAGAAGGGCACTGTATTGTTGTTTCTAAAACTTTACCGAAGTGCGGTATTTCAATTTCATTCATTATTGATTTAGCTACACCTTCAATGGAACATGCAGGACATTTAATAATCATTTCAGCAATTTTTCCTTCATTCATTTAAAACATACCCTTTCTCGTTCAATTCTTTAATAATATTGTCTAATTTCTCTTGGTTTGGAGCACAGATAACAGTATCCCTATAATCTGAGAGTTCATATAATTTGATCAGGTGCTCTTTTTTCTCTTGATTTTCATTAATCTTTTCAATAAATTTCGCGGCGGAATTTATATCCGAAATATTGATGTTTCTAACAAGAGGTTCCTTGAAACCTGGAATTTTATAGGTTATCTTTTCAATTGTGCCTTTATTTTCATTAATGATAATGTTTATCACATCTTCAAGCTCATCCACACTGTTAATCAGTTTGAGGGAGCTTGATGCCTTGTTGATTTTTGCCAGAATTATATCCAATGTTTTATCTATTGTTTGCGTGTTGACAATATCCACATCATTATTTTCAGCCTGTTTCAAAAGGTGATCATGTATGATTCTGTTTTCTTTAAAGAAATCAAGCTGTTTTCCACCTCTATGGATTTGGACGGCTCTTTTTACAAATCTCTCTTTGTGTGATTCCTCATCGGAGCTCAATATGAAGAAAAATATGTTTGCATATTCCTCAAACTGCTCCGTATCAATCAGTCCCGGAACCAAATGAACACCTTCGATAATGATGTCGTCGTAGTCTGTAATTGCCCTTTGGATTACCTTTTCGAGGGCTGGAATTACATAAGAAGCATGTTCATCAAAACCTGCTGAAACCAAATCGTCATAATCTTTGTAGCGAGCCTTATTCCGCAAATGTTTATATGCGTCATAGGATGAGCAGTGAAGTGCGGGAGCATATTCTTTTCTTATTATTCCGCGAATAACAGCCCTTATGAAATCGCTTTCAATCAAGTGTTTTATGTTTAATTGCTTAGCAAGTTCTGCAGCTATTGTTGATTTTCCTATTCCTGAGGCACTACCAATCAAAATTACATAAGGTTTTTTCATGCTAAAATCTCCAAAGCATTGTTTTTCTTCATGTTATATTTATGAATTTTGCCACTTAAAACATTTACATTTATTAATATGAAAAATTATATTTAATAATATAATATTATTTTTAATGATTTTTTTCAAAAATAGTAGGATAATAAATTATGGGGATAATTATAAATTATAAGTTATAGGGGTGAAATTGTTGTATTCAGTAAAATCAGTAAAAGAAATTCAAGATTTAAATCCATTCATTGTAGTCGGTTGTGGAGGTGGAGGAGAAAAATTCTCCAATCTTGAAGGAATTGAAGCAATAGGATTTATTGACGATAATGTTAACAAACAGGGAAAACAGTTCTGTGGCTGCACCGTTACCGGAAGTTTGGAAGAATGTTTAAACGGGGCAGAAGGCGCGAAATCAATGGCGATAATGTTGCCGATTGGTGCTGAAGGAGTTGCTTTGAAATATGCCGTTCAGGCTATTGATGCAGGATTGAACGTAATTACTTCCTTCAGATCTTTGTCAATAAGCGAAAATTCCTCTTTGAAGAAGTTTGCTGATGCGCAAAATGTCGTTATCAAGGATATCGGTCCTAGATTAGATGTTGTTGAAATGATAGCTGGTGTAGCTCCTGAAAAATCATGTGAAGTTTTACCAAAAATATCTTATAGTCCAAAAGCTCCGGTAATATTTGTTGGAGGTACTTCCCAAGAATGTGGAAAAAGAACCACAACCAAAAATCTGGGTTTGGCAGCTATTGAAAGAGGTTTGACTCCAGCAATCATATCCACTGATGAAATGGGATTGGAGGAACCTACTGATTTTAACTTTAGGGCAGGAAGTTTATCCGCAATGGATGTTCCGTCCGCAATACTGTCTGCAATTAAGTATGTTGAAGAGAACAAGAACCCTGACATCATTTTTATTGAAGGTCAATCCAGTTTAACCGAAAAAGGAAACCCTCATCCAAGAGGATTATCCGCAGCTATCCTAATCGGTGCCGCTCCTGATGCGGTCATTGTTGGACACAGACCTAATCACCCTTACAGAGAACCAACAGGTATTGAAGAAGAGATTAGAGCTATTGAAGCTGTTGAACCTACCAAAGTTGTTGGTTTATCAGTAAACCTTAAAAATGCTGATTTGGACATGTGTCCTGAGTATTTCGAGTCCAGATTCAATTTGCCTGCAGAAGATGTTTACAATAACGGCGCTTCTAAATTGTTGGATGCCATCTTTGAATATTTAGAGGAGTAATTAAAATGAGTTTTACAGATACATTAAAAAGAAGTTTAGGTTTTGAAGAACCTGAACCTGGAGAAAAAAATTCTAGCGAGCAAAGTTTCAGGGAAATTCTTCGCGAGTTGAGTGACAACATCAAGGAAAATATCCGTCCTCATGAATATAACCAGCAACAATATGTTCCAAATCCAAATCAGGTTCAAAATCCTATTCCGAATCAGGATATCAATCCGGAAACAATGCCAAGGCCTACTCCTATTTATGATGATTTTGATGTGATTATTCCAGAACAGTCATTTTATGAGATTGTTCTCATCAGGCCAAAATCAATCGATGATGTCAACTACATTGTTGATCAGGTAATTGAGGAAAAAAATCCGGTCATTGTTGACTTGTCTTTCTTGGAAAGGGAAAGTCCTGCTAATTTCAAATTGGCTGGAGACAAAATTAAACAGATGAGATCAAGATATGGGGCTCAGGCGTTACTGCTTGCACGTTTAGAAGATAAGAATCTTATCATCATTTCCCCTAAAAAGGTTAAATTAATCAATAAAAGTAGGTAATTATCATACTTAATCTATTTTTAAAAAATTAACATATCTTACTAGCACATATGCCACGATAATGGTTGTAATTGCAGTTTCCAATGGCAGTATATAGCTTAAGATTGGATTTGAAATGAAATTCATCCCTCCTTTTGTTGCAAGGGCACTGATTACAAATGGAAATGTAAATGCAGAAAAGCTTGGGTAAAATTTCAGGGTCCTGTATTCGACCAGCTTATAGAGTGCAAAGACGTAACATAAACATGCGATTATGTAGAGTGCTGTTAGAAAGCTGATTGAGATGTTTTGTGCTGAATTGATGTATCCTACAATCAGTATGCTGAAGATTGCTGTTGAAATGCAGATTAAAGGTTTGTTCATGTCAGGAATGTCTGCATAATTGTAATATCTATAGATCATAAGCGGCACGGTTATAATCATCATGATGAAGCCAAACACGAAAAACATGAATCCGATTTCCTCCAGTCCGTGGACATGGGCAGTAATCGCACCCATTGTAATTCCGACATAGACTATCCAGTAAGTCGGATAGACATTAGAAATATCAAAATCATGCATGATAAAACGATAGGTAAAGTAAATAATTAAAAGAATATGGAGTGCAATTCCAAGAATCCATATGCCATATCCAATACTTGGCATAAATCCAACAAGATATGTAGATAAAATCATCAAACTCATGGAAAAAGTACCGGAACTGCTTGCAATCACAGGATTTCCGAAGTCGCTTTTAATGTCATCAGGATATAGAATCAGTTTCAGGACTATCAATGCAAGAAATATTGACCCTGCCAGTCCGCAGGCTATCTTCAGGATAGGGTTGATGTCATTCAATAGATTGCCCAATGAAAGCAATGCCAGTATCAATCCTGAAACAGGTATTGGGATTTTCTTAATCAGGTTCATAGACAATTCCGTTTATATTTTGAAGAATTTCATCGCGTTTTTATGTGACACTTTCTCGATTTCGCTGTTTTCATATCCCAACCTTTGCAGTTCGCGAATTGTCTTTGGAACAGAAAGAGGGTCTGACGGCTTATTGCTGATGTCGCTGTTCAATAGGAAATTGTCAAAACCGTATTCATCTAAAATAGCTATCGCATCTTCCTTTTCCATTTTTTGAGGCTGCACGGTCAAGCCCAGCATATAATCGGTATTGGCCACATCTTTTATGACATCAGGATTGATGTGATCTATAACTGCCTGTTTTTCATCCAGATGCTGGGGAACTATGTCCAGAATAACTTTTAAAACATCCTTCTTGTTTTTTCTTGGCGTGTGTATGATTACTTTGGACGATGTCTCATCAGCTATATCCAGCTGCCTTTTGAAGATATCTATTTCAGTTTCGGTCAAATCCTCAAGGCCGATTTCTCCAATCGCGACAATCTGTCTGTTTTCTATCCAGGAGTACATGTTTTCAAAGATTATTCCCGGATTGACATTGCAGTTGGCGGGATGGATTCCCAGTGCCACCTTTAAATCGAGTCCATGCTCTTCGGCTCTTTTTGTATCAAGTTCCAAAATCCTGTTTAAATGGTTTAAAAGAATCAGTTCATTGTCAATTTTGTATGGATAAAAACTGCAGGTTATTGCAGTATCAATTCCTGCAAGATACATATCCCTGAAGTCTTCTCCGCTTCTTGAATCAGCATGCATGTGTGTGTCAATCATTTTATCCCATCACGTTTGTATTTAATTCTTTGTTTGTATATTCTATTTTAAAAAAATATCTAAAATTATTTTTGCTTTTATATTTTTTCCATGTGTTACTTTCTGATTTTGTTCACTTCAAGAGATTTTATATTTTTAGTAATAAAAATAATAGGATAAGTAATACTGATAGGTGATCTATTTGGTTGAAAACAAAAATTATTTAAAAAATTATGAAAGCGTTTCTGAAGAGGTAAAGCATATAACAAACTCATTGTCAAGGCTGAAGATACTGGCAGCATTGCATGAGGGGCCTAAAAACATGAAGGATTTGACGGTTGATACCGGATTGAGTTATAGTTCAATATCCAGTAACATGCATGAATTGGAATTAAAGGATTACGTATACCGTGAATCCAACAGATACTTCTTGTCAAACTCCATGAAATTGCAGATTGAAGGCATATTGGAGTTTGAAATGATTGTTGAGATATTGAATCAGTTTTTTAACATACTGGATAAGCATTTGGTGGAAATGATTCCAAATCAGTCAATTGCCGAGTTATATCTTCTTGGAAAGGCGAGCCTGATTGAATCCAATGATGTCGATGCATATAGGACTTACAATTACATTGAAAATGCATTAAGGCAAGCAGAGCATGTCAAGTGCGTCCTACCCTTCTATTATGAGAACTTCAATGATTTGTTGAATTCTTTGGTGGAAAGCAATAAAAGCGTTGAAGCTATTGTCTTCAAGGATATTCTCCATGTTTTTCAAAAAAAGTCTAAAGTTAAAAAATTATCATCTTTCAGTCAAAATAATAATTTTTTATTGATTTCTACAGATAAGGTGATGATATTGGGCTTGTTTAAGGATGACGGCAGTTTTGACCAAAACAGATTATTGACTTCTAAAAATGAGGATTCCATTAAATGGGGTGATGATTAATTTGAAAACTTTAAAAAGGAAAATAAATGAGTTTCAAACTCATTTATAGTATTTTTCAAGATATTCGTTCAAATCGTCGATAGCTATTCTTTCTTGAGCTTCTGTGTCTCTGTCCCTTACGGTTACCTGATTGTCTTCAAGGGTATCAAAGTCAACAGTCACTGCAAGAGGAATTCCGATTTCATCAGCTCTTGCATATCTTTTCCCGATGGTTCCAGTTGCATCGTATTCCACTCTGAATCCGTTCATTCTCAATTCTTCAGTTAATTTTTGTGCGATTTCACGTGGGCCTTCCTTATTTACAAGTGGGAAAACTCCAACTTGCACTGGAGCTACTGATTTATCGAATTTGAAGTAGTCTTTTCCTTCAGTTTCAGTAAATGAGTGTAACAATACTGAATAGACTATACGGTCAATTCCAAATGAAGGTTCGATTACGTGAGGTGTTATTTTTTCACCGGTAACTTCCTCTTCAACATCTTCGAATATGAGCAAATCTTCATCAACTTCATAGACTTTATCCAGTTCAACAGTGAATTTTCCGTCTTTTTCAAGAGTCGCTTTAATGTCTGCAGAATCACTATTTTCGATGGCCTGTTTTACTTTAGGGGAATCCCCTTTGAATATTGGTCCGAATTTGGATAAGTTAGGTTTGACAACGGTTTTTTGAACTTTTTTAGGTTCGTCATATTCGACGAATACATTCAACTCGTCATTACTGTATTCTGAGTGGGAAGACAGGTCATAGTCGCCCCTGTCAGCAATACCTATGATTTCAACCCAACCGTACTTGTCGGTTTTGACTTCAACATCCCAGCAGTCAAGTGCGTAGTGAGCCATTTCTCCTTTAAGGTGTTGTCTGAATCTCAGGACTTCTTCAGGAATTCCGATTTCCATCAGGAATTTGCGTGCCAAATACAATTGATAGATAAGCATTTCGTTTGCAACTATTCCTTTGTCCAAGGCTTCACGGGCGGTAATTACCAACGGTTCGGTATTGTTTTCCTGAACTTCCTGTGAATTTAAGCGCAAAACTTCATTTTCAATCTGTGCGAATTTCGGATGGGTCTTGTCTTTAGGGTTCAGGAATATTTCGGCTTCAGCTTGTGTGAATTCCCTGAGCCTGATGACTCCTTGTCTTGGAGATATTTCATTTCTGTAAGCTTTTCCAAGTTGAACAACTCCAAATGGGAGTTTTCCTCTGAAGAACCTTTCCAGACGTTTGAATAAAATGAAGATTCCTTGAGCGGTTTCAGGCCTCATGTACCCTACTTTATCTCCTTTTGCACCGATTTCTGTTTTAAACATCAAATTGTAATTCCAGATGTTTGACAGTTTTCCTCCACATTCCGGACATACTATGTTATTGTCAATCACGATTTGGTCAAGCTCCTCATTTTCAAGGCTTTCCACATCCTCGCCGATGACCTCTTCAATGATATGGTCTGCTCTGAACACTTCTCCGCATGCTTCACATTTGCACATAGGGTCAGTGAAATTGTCAACGTGTCCTGATGCTTTTAAAACTTCTTTAGGCATTACGGTAGGGCCTTCGATTTCGTAAAAGCCTTCTCCGGAGACATATTGTTTTCTCCATTTTTGCATAATGTTATTTTTCAAACCAGCACCTAAGGGACCATAGTCGGTAAAACCGGAAACTCCGGAGTAGATTTCAAATGATGGCCATAAAAATCCTCTTTTAGCACTGATATTTGTCATTTTGTCATGATTCATAAATATAACCTTCTAATCTTCTTTTAATTCATAATCTAATTTAACTCTACTGCTTTCAGGACGGGTTTGTCCCATATATTTGCTTTTTCTTGATGGGTGGCCATAAGGAATTTCTGAAGGTGTTGTCATGGTTTCAAATACTATTTGACATACTCTTTGGCCAGGATAGAGTGCAACAGGCATTGCACCGATGTTTGATATCTCTAAGGTAATTTTCCCTTCAAAACCAGGGTCAATAAATCCTGCTGTAACGTGCATTGTCACACCCAGCCTTCCCATACTTGAACGACCTTCAACTCTTGCAACCAAATCATCAGGTATTTTTACGTACTCCAATGTTGTGGCAAGGGCAAATTCGTTAGGGTGGATAATGAATGCATCACCTTCTTTAACGGTAGTTGATTCCATGTAGGATGCAATGTCTTCTTCATCCTTCGGATCAATATACGGTTTTCTAATAACTTTAAATACTTTAAATTCGTCCCCCAATCTCATATCAACAGAAGACGGTTGTATTTGTTTTTGATCTAAAAGAGGGTCTATAGCAAGTTTGCCTTCTTTTAAATACTCTTTTATAGTCTTATCACTTAATATAGCCATTTTTTCACACAAATAATTTTATAATTCTTTTATCTCAAGCAGATTATCCATTCTATTGACTACATTTTCAATGGTCTTTTCTGTGTAGTCAATTGTAATGGCATCAAATTTACATGTATTAACGCAAAGACCGCAGCCTTTGCAATTATCGGTATCAATAGTAATTTTATTATCTTTTAAATGGATAGCGTCAAACATGCAAACTTCATTTAAGCATTTTTTACACATTCTGCAGTTATCTTCATGAAGTTTCACATTCACACCTTCAAGCCTTTCCAGCTTATCGCTGATGTCATCATCCAAATTCGGATAAACTTTCCACAGGCAGCAGCATGGACAGCAGTGGCAAATTGTTAAAAGCCCCTTTCCAGGTCTTACATTCATCCAGACCGTATCAATTTTATTTCTTCCAATGATGTGGCTTAATCCGGCTTCATCAGCCTTATCAACTTGGGCCAGTGCTTCTTCAACAGTTGACAGTTTTCCAATGTTTTTTGGAATCTTTCTTGCGGTTGGACCAAGGAATATGCATCCGATATCCTGAGGATAATCCTGGCAGTCATTGGATGTTCTGCAAAGGCAGCTGTTCATTATTACAATGTCATCGGTTCTTTTTATTACTTCCTTAATGACGTCAGTTGGTAAAAATTCAGAGCCTTCAGATTCAATTTTCTTGTTAATATTGATAGTATTTGGCACAACAAGAATCTCATCATCCTCAAAAAGCATTTTATCAACTATCCTTTTGTAGATTTTTGATTTTTTGGTTATTTCAGCTATCCAAAATCTCCAGTTGAAAATGTATTTAAGGACAAATATGCTAATGTCTGCAAAGCTAATTTTTCTCATTGTTCACCAAGTTTATTTTTCAATCGTCTTAATATGCCTTTGAAGGTATGTGCTTCTCTTGCTGTAATGAATGCTCTTGAAATGATGTTGTTGAATGTCTTAAGCCCATTTCTTTTTTTATGCTCTGGAATGTCTAAGCTGTCAATCAAATCTCTCATATCATTCAACAAATACTCCTTTTCCAAGTCGCTGCTTTCTTCAAGTCCCTGAACGCCATAGTCATGCTTATTTTTGAATAACTCGTAGAATATTATGGCTGCAGCATGTGAAATATTCATTATCGGATATGTTGGGTCTGTTGGAATGGAAACGCAAATGTCGCAATCCTCAATTTCCTTATTTGTAAGCCCGTTTCCTTCTCGTCCGAACAGAATTGCGATTTTATTTGAAACGTTCATTGATTTTCCAAGCTCTTCCGGCCTGAGAGGAATCCTTGATAAATTGTAACTTCCTCCAGCCATCCCTGTTGAAGCGACCTTGAAATCAATTCTTTGTGCCTGATAGAATTCATCGAGGGTAGGAAATATCTTTGCATTTTCAACAATGTATTTTCCGTGTGTAGCTTGATAGAATGCTTCATTTGTCAATGTTGGAGGGTTTATCAACACCAAATTTTTCAATCCGAAGTTCGCCATTGTTCTTGCAAGAAAACCGATGTTTCCAGGAGTTTCACATTCAACGAAGACAATGTAGATGTTGTCTTTAAAAAGATTGGTTTCTTTGTCTTCCTGTTTTCTTACAATTTTTGATCTTGCAGTTCCTCTGGACTGTTTAGTTGATGTTGCTTTTTTTGTAGAAGTTGATTTCTTTTCGGCTTTACTTTCCTCTTTTTTTTCAGGGGAACTCATTGATGTGGTTTCAACCACTTTTTGTTCGCTTACAGCAGTGTCGCCTATTTCAACCAACTCCAATTTAATTTTATTCGTAAGCTTTTTTCAGCAATTCAAGAATGTGCATGCATTTCACGTCTTCACATCCTATTGCATTCAATCCGTCCTGCAAATTCAGTTCACAAAACGGACAGATTGTTATGACTGCTTCAGCACCGGTTTCTTTTATCATTTCAGCTTTTGATTTGGACAGTTCCAGTGCGATTTCTGGTTTTCCGGATTTTATTCCTCCTCCCGCTCCACAGCATTGGCATGGATATTTCATCTCCTTGAATTCAACACCAGGAATCTTTTCTATGATTTCACGTGGCGCATCCTTAATGCCTTGGCCTCTGCCTAAATGGCATGGGTCGTGGTATGTAACGGTCATATTCACTTCTTTTAGTTTGCTTTCATCTAGTTTGTCCACTAAAAATTCGCTGATGTCCATTACATGCAGTTTGGAACCAAATTCCGGGTGGTTGTTCTTTAATGTAGCCCCACAACCAGAACAGATTGTAATAATTGTGTCATAATCTTTAAAGACTTCCTTATTCTTGTCAACAAGGTCCTGAACGATATCGGTTTGCCCAGTCCTTAACAGAGGGGATCCACAGCAAACCTGGCCTTCGGGAACATCAATGTCTATTCCATTCTCTTTTAGGACATCCACTAGCATTTGCCCGATTTCAGGGAATTTGTAATCGACCATACATCCGGTAAAGAAAGCTATTTTTGAGCCAGTGTAGTTCTCTGCTTGCTCGACAAAAGGAGTCTTGTCGGTTTTTATGGACCTTCCGCTTTCCAATATGTTTTCTTTAAATGCCACATGTTCCGGAAGAGGACCTGAACCGTTTGCAACGGCAATAGCTCTCAGCTTCTCGATTGCGTCTCCGAATGTATTGATGTTTTTAGGGCAAACAGCCATACACTTGCCGCAGCTGGTGCAGCTGTATAATCCTTCATCTATAGCCTCTTTTAATCTATCGAACTTGTCTCTAGGGTCAAAATCAAATTTTGATATGTATCTCATAAGATATGGTCCGCCGAACTCTTCTGTTGCAATATTGACAACCGGACAGGTTGAAAGACAAGAATAACATTCAATGCAACTTCTAAGCTTTTTAGTATCTGCAGTTTCATCTTTGGTCATGCTGTCGTCAAATTCGCATTTATGATCGCATTGAAGGGACAATTCTAAATCTTTGACTTTAGCTTCGATGCTGCTTTTATCAACAATCAAGTCCTCGATGACAGGGAATCTGAGCGGCTCAATTATTGCATCGTCCTTTATGTCCTTTTGACATGCAAGAGCTCCATTTCCATTAAACATTATTCCGCAGGAACCGCATTGTCCTGCTCTGCATGAGCTTCTGAAACTAATATCAGCATCATATTTTTCATTAATGGCCTGAAGCGCATCCAGAACCTTCATATGGGGTTGTTCTTCAAGTTCATAACATTCTAAGTGAGGTTCGGTGTCAGTTTCACCATTAAATCTAGAAACATAAACTTTAATCATCATTTCCCTCCAATTTTACTAAAAGCTTATAAAATATTATAATATAATATTTATATCTTAAAGTATTATATAATAATATTGTATTAATGATTATTTTGAGGAAAATATAATGAATTTAAAAGAATTAGTTACAGGAGCTGCGGGTGAAAAACAATTTTTGCTTGGTAACGAAGCTGCAGTCAGAGGAGTAATAGAAGCGGGAGTTTCTATTGCAGCGACTTATCCCGGCACTCCTTCATCAGAAATTGGAAATGTATTATCTGTTTTAGCTAAAGATGCAAATATTTATTTTGAATTTTCCACAAATGAAAAAGTAGCAATGGAGGTCGCAGCTACCGCTGCTGCTTCCGGATTACGTTCATTTACTTTTATGAAGCATGTAGGTATGAATGTTGCTAGCGATTCATTTATGACAACAGCATATTCCGGTGTTAAAGGTGGTATGGTAATTCTATCCGCTGATGACCCTTCACTTTTTTCATCTCAA
This sequence comes from uncultured Methanobrevibacter sp., assembly GCF_947166415.1. GTDB lineage: Archaea > Methanobacteriota > Methanobacteria > Methanobacteriales > Methanobacteriaceae > Methanocatella. Next base: position 18,981 of record NZ_CAMVEE010000009.1, read on the forward strand.
AACGAGCAGGACACACGTAATTATGCAAGATTAGCTAACGTTCCTATTTTGGAACCGTCAAACTGTCAAGAAGTAAAGGACATGGTCAAATATGCATTTGATTTGTCAGAACAATTCAATATTCCGGTCATTGTAAGAACAACTACCCGTGTATCCCACATGAGGGGCGTTGTCGAATTCGGTGATGTAAGGGATAACTCTTCAAACAGCGATAACCACTGGAAGAGAGGTCACTTTGATAAGGACCCGTCAAAATTCGTTCCGGTGCCTGCTTTTGCCGGCGAAATGCATGTAAGGTTATGGGATAAGATACATAAGATTGAAGAAATCACCAATAAAAGCGATTTGAATAATGAATTTAACTTTGCAAATGATAAGAAATATGGATTAATCGCTTCAAGCAGCGCTTACAATTATGCTTATGACGTTGTCAAATTCAACGGATTGGATGTTGACATATTAAAATTAGGATTTTCATATCCGTTCCCACAGGAAAAAGTAGCTGAATTCTTAAAGGATTTGGATGAAGTTTTTGTTGTTGAGGAAGTCGATCCAATCATTGAAAAGGACACATTAACAACCATCGGCGCTAAAAATCTGAATGTAGTAGTTCATGGTAAGCTGGATGGAACTTTCCCATTATATCATGAATTCAACTCCGATGTTGTCGCTGACGGATTGAATAAGGTCCTGAACTTCAAGGAAGATAGCTCCACCAGTTATTCTTCTAGTTTGGAAAAACTTCAGGAAGACATTCCGTCCAGGGCTCCGGTTCTATGTGCAGGATGCCCTCACAGGGCAATGTATTATGGAATCAATATAGCAATTGAAGAGCTCGGACTCAAACCAAAAGATGTAATATTTGCATCAGATATTGGATGTTACACCTTGGGAATCAATCCTCCGTACAATGCTGCGGACTACCTCTTGTCAATGGGTTCCAGTGTCGGTGACGGTTGCGGATTTTCAGTTTCCACAGACCAAAAAGTCGCAAGCTTCATTGGGGATTCAACATTTTTCCACAGCGGAATTTCCCCATTAATCAATGCTGTCCACAACAAGCATAACTTTGTTTTAACAGTTTTGGACAATAGAATCACTGCAATGACAGGAGGCCAGCCAAATCCGGGAATTCCGGTCGATGGTATGGGCGATGAGGCTCCTGAAGTATCTATCCGTAAATTGGCTTTGGCTTGCGGATGTGATTATGTGAGAGTAATAAATCCGTTCAATTTGGAACAGGTCGTTAAAACATACAGGGAAGCATTTGAAAGGGATGATACAGCAGTAATCATATCAAAAGCTCCATGTACATTAATCAAAGGATTAACCAAAAAGCCTCCAGTTGACATGATTGAATCAAATTGTAACAAATGCGACAAATGTGTAAATGAACTTGCATGTCCCGCCATTTCAAAAATCGATGGCAGCATAGTCATTGATAAATCACAATGTGACGGATGTAATGTTTGTATTCAGGTTTGTAAGTATGGTGCTTTGCAGGCAGGTAAGGAGTGATAATATGGATAATCATTATAATATTTATATCTGCGGTGTTGGAGGTCAAGGGATTATTAAAACCTCTACAATCATTGGTGAGGCCGCAATGAATCAGGGTTTGGAAGTAGTGATGAGTGAAATTCACGGTATGTCCCAAAGGGGAGGTTCCGTTTCAACAGAATTAAAGATTGGAGGTTACAACTCTTCAATTATTCCAAATAACGGTGCAGACATGCTTCTTTCTTTTGAACCTATTGAGACAATTAGGGGATTGGACAAGGTAAACAGTGAAACCAAAATTGTTTATAATACTCATCCAATTGTTCCGTCTTCTTCCAATAAGCCATATCCTAATGTGGATGAGATAACCAAAACATTAAAAGAGAATTTCAAATATGTTTTGCCTATTGATGGAACCAAATTGGCTATTGATGCCGGAAGCGTATTGGCTTTGAATATGGTGTTGTTGGGTGCCGTAACTGCTGATGATAATTTCCCACTTTCTAAAGAATCTGTCATAGAAGCGATGAAAAATAATTTGAAACCTAAATTCCATGATATGAATTTAAAAGCTATTGAAAGTGGATACAATTCAATTAAAGGTTAAATGTTTAAATATTATTTATAATAAAATAATTAATTAGATAAATGAAGTTGGGGTATTATGACTTATAAAATTGACAATGCTATTATAAAAAAAGATGTTAATGGAAAAATTACATTAATTGATCCGGAGAATGTTTTTGCTGATGAAGATGCATTCATTGCAATTAAAAGTGATGATTTAATCACTATTCAACTTTTAATCAACGGTATTATCAATAACGATTTCAAAAGTTGGAGAGAACTAGGAAAAATCCCTGAAACCGAACCGCTCAAAAGCCTATTTGTTCGTTTAGGTTATTCCAAAGAAGATATAGCTACCATGATAAAAGAGTTCTAGCTATTTTTCTTTTTTATTTTTTAATTAATTCTATAAATAATATCTTTTTTTTCAAAAATTTAAAATAAAATAAGTTTAGAAAAGAATGAATCTTTTCTATATTTCTTTAATGTCTTCGCTATCTAGAAGTTTGGCGTTGCTGTTTTCAAGCACTTCAATTGCCTTTTCCATATTTTCCAGTCTCATTACTACAATTGCTTCATCGGTTTTGCTGCTTACGAATGCATATAAGTATTCCAGGTTAATGTCCTGATTTTCAAAGATGGCTAATGTAGAATTCAATCCGTTAGGTTCATCTGGAACGGCAACGATAAGGACATCATTTTCCTTTACGATAAATCCGTCTTTTTCAAGAGCTTTTATTGCCTTTTCATTGTCTGAAACAATCAATCTTAAAATTCCGTATTTTGTTGTATCAGCTATTGAAAGTGCGCGGATGTTGATGTTTTCTTTAGCTAATGTGTCAATAGCTTTTTTAATCCTTCCTTCTTTGTTTTCTACAAAAATTGAAATTTGTTTTACTACCATTGTTTCACCTTTTTATAAATTCCTCTCATCGATTACACGAACAGCTTTACCTTCACTTCTTGGAAGTGATTCTGGTTCACATAAAGTTACATCAACTCTAATACCTGTTTCTGATCTGATTGATGCCTGTATTTGTTTTTCCACTTTTTCCATTTCCTTCATTTCATCGGAGAACAGCTCTTTTGAAGCTTCCACCTTAACTTCCACTTCATCCAAAATGTCCGGCCTTGTTACATGAATCATGTAGTTAGGGCTAATTCCTTTGATTTTAAGCAAAGCCTTTTCAATTTGTGATGGGAATACCATAACACCTTTGATTTTAAGCATGTCGTCACTTCTTCCGGTGATTCTGGTCATTCTTACGGTTGTTCTTCCGCATTCACATTTATCGGCAATGAGGGAAGTCAAGTCTTTGGTTCTAAATCTTAAGATAGGCATTCCTGTTTTTGTAAGGGATGTTAATACAAGTTCTCCTTTTTCACCATAATCAAGGGTTTCACCAGTTTCTGAATTGATGATTTCGGGATAGAACTGGTCATCTTGGATATGCATTCCGTTTTGATATTCGCATTCCTGAGCAACACCCGGACCCATAACTTCAGTCAAACCATAGATGTTGAAGGTTTTAATTCCAAGAGATGCTTCAATTCTTTTTCTCATCTCGTCAGTCCACATTTCAGCTCCGTGAATTCCAGCTTTTAGGTTTATGTCTTCAAGAGGAATTCCTGCTTTTTCTCTTGATTCTCCAAGATACATTGCATAGGACGGTGTGCAAGTTAGGATGTCACTTTGGAAATCAACCATTGTGTCAAGCTGTCTTTTTGTATTTCCCGCTGAAATAGGTATTGTGATTGCACCCATTTTATTTCCTCCGTGGTGAATACCGAATCCTCCGGTAAATAATCCGTATCCGTATGCGTTTTGGATAATGTATTTTTTCTCAGCTCCTGCCATTTTAAGACCACGGGCAATACATTCTCCCCAAATGTCCAAATCATTTTGGGTATATGCTGTTACGGTTGGTTTTCCGGTAGTTCCTGAAGATGCGTGCACTTCAACAATTTCTTCACGAGGGACAGCCAACAGTCCGAGAGGGTATGCTTCTCTCAAATCACTTTTAGTGGTAAATGGAATTTTTTCGATATCTTTCAAAGTTTTGATGTCTTCAGGTTTCAATCCGATTTCATCAAATCTTTTCTTGTAGAATTCCACGTTTTCATATGCAAGCTTCACGGTTTTTTGCAGTCTTTCCAGTTGGATCTTTTCCTTTTCTTCTTTACTCATACATTCTGCTTTTTCATCCCAATACATAGTATCCCTATTTCATGATTTTTTTAACATGTTTAAATTTATTATTTGATAAATTTAAAACTTATTATTTTATTAATTGTAATTTGTAATTTTCTTCATTTTTTTGATTTATTTTTTGGAAACGAATGTTCAAAATAAAATGTACATTTATGTTCATTAATGTATATTATTAGTAATATTTATATATTTTTACCATTATATAATATTATGTAATATTAAAGTTTTTAATATTTTTTTTAGAGGTAATTAATTATGAACGTTATGATTTTGGCAATTGTGTTTATAATCTACATCTTTGCACTGGTTTTTGTAGGTTATTACGCATACAAGAAAACTAATTCCTCTGAAGACTTTATGATTGCTGGAAAAGATACACATCCATTTATTATGGCAATGAGTTATGGTGCTACTTTTATTTCGACAGCAGCTATTGTCGGTTTTGGAGGGGTCGCTAGTGAATATGGTATGAGTGTTTTATGGTTGGCATTTTTAAACATCATCATAGGTGTATTCATTGCATTCGTATTTTTAGGTAAAAGAACCCGTAGGATGGGCCACTCTTTAGGCTCATTGACTTTCCCGGAGTTTTTAGGAAAACGTTTTGACAGTAAATTTATTCATTACTTTTCAGGTTTAATAATTTTTTGCGCAATGCCGCTTTATGCAGCAGTGGTATTGATTGGAGCTGCAAGATTCTTGGAATCCTCATTATTGATTGATTTCGGTATTGCCCTTTTAATATTGTCAATAATTATTACATTCTATGTATTGTTCGGTGGAATTCGTGGAGTAATGTATACAGATGCTTTGCAAGGAACAATCATGGTTGTTGCAATGGTATTTTTACTTGTTTATGTATATTGGTTGCTTGGTGGAATCGACACAGCAAACACTGCACTTACCAATATGGTTAATTTGTATCCTGCTGATGCCATTGCAACGGGTGGAACAGGTTGGACGGCATTTCCTCAGTTTGGAACACCATTCTGGTGGTCACTTGTATCATCTACCTTAATCGGGGTAGGTATCGGGGTGCTCGCACAGCCTTCATTGATTGTAAGGTTCATGACAGTCAAATCAGACAAGGAATTGAACAGGTCTGTCTTGATTGGAGGTATATTCATTGCAATCATGCCTACAACAGCATATATCGTAGGATCACTTTCCAACGTATATTTCTATGACAAGTTAGGAAAAATCGCAGTCGATGTGGTTGGAGGAAACATTGACAAGGTTATTCCGACATTCATTACAATGGCTTTGCCTGAATGGTTCGTATACATTTTCCTTCTGTCATTGATTGCAGCGGCTATGTCAACAATATCTTCACAACTGCACACACAAGGTACTGCATTCGGTGTAGACATTTACAGTACAATCAGAGACAAATCCAAACAGAAACTCGATCAGGTAAGCATTTCAAGAGTGGGTATTCTTATAGCTATCATATTGGCTTTAGTGATGGCATATTCACTTCCTGGAAGTGTAGTTGCACTCGGAACAAGTCTCTTCTTTGAAATCTGTGCAGCAGCATTCCTGCCGGTGTTCTTGGGAGCGCTTTACTGGAAAGGAATTACCCGTCCGGGAGCTATTGCAGGAATCGTTTCAGGAACAATCGTAAGTCTTTTCTGGTTGGCATTCGTATTCAAGAAAACTGCCGTTGGACTTGGAATATGCAAATTCATCTTTGGAGTAGAAACATTATTGCCGGCCGTACCATGGCCGTTTATTGACGTAATGTTGATAGCAGTTCCTGTATCAGCAATATTTACAATTGTAGTAAGTTTACTTACCAAACCTCCTGCACAAGAGGTAATCGATAAGGCATTTGAAAGCATAGACACAAAAGGAAGTGATGCATAATGATGATTTTGGGAATTGAAGACCCATTGATTTGGGGAGTATATGTGGGAATTATCTTATCCACACTTTTATGTGTTGTTTATGGTATTGTAAACTGGAATAAAGGAGATTAAATCTCTTTTATTTTCTTATTTTTTTTAATAACTTATTTATACTCTATTTTTCAGATTCATATTCATGAATAGTTTATTTGACAATTTTGGAAGAATCCAAAAAAATGACCCTGAATTTCATGAGATTTTTAAGAACTTCGCTTTTAATGAGGTGTTTGAATATTCCCCTTTAAGTGAAAAGGACTCTATCTTGGCAATATTGGCATCATTGATAGCCTGTCAATCACCAAAGGCATTTAAAAAGATTTTAATCTCTGCCCTTGATAAGGACATAACTCCCGAAGAGGTTAAGGAGTTACTGTATCAATCCGTTCCCTATGTAGGATTCGGACGTGCCCACAACTTCTTTGGAGTTGTAATAAAGGTATTTGATAAGAAAGGAATTGAAATGCCTTTGGATTCAAGATCAAATACAAATCCTGAAAACAGATATGAAAAGGGCCGTGAAATTCAAGACAGATATTTCGGCGCCGACATGATTCAGATGATGAACGATTCCTCACCTGAAGGCCAGAAACACTTCAACCGGTTTTTGGAAGGGTTCTGCTTTGGCGATTTCTACACTAGGGATGGTTTGAATGACCAGCAAAGGGAATTGATTACTTTTGTGTTCATTGCAACATTGGGTGGTTGTGAAAATCAGTTGAGGGGTCATGTTCAAGGTAATTTGAGTGTGGGCAACGATAAAGAAAAGTTGATATCCGCAATCACGGTTATCATGCCTTATATTGGATTTCCAAGAACATTAAATGCATTAGGCATTGTAAATGAAATTTGTGAATAAAAAAAAGAATATTAATGTTGTTTCAACATTAATATTTGAATTCATATGATTCTTCAACAGCAAACATGTTTCTGAATTCTGCAGTTGCGTCATCAAGGAAGAATACTCCCATTTCCCAGTTGTTTGCTTTGTAAGCTTCAGCTATTTCTGGCATTAATTCAAATGCCTTTTCGATGACTGCTTCATTTTTAGTTAAGTCTGCAGTACCGTAATATCTTAAGAAGTGTTCTCCATCCCATGCAGCTATTTCCACATTCGGGTTTGCTTCCATTTGTTTGTAAACTTCTTTATGTGTTCCAACACCGAAGTATATTTTGTCTTCAAAGAGCAAATGGAATCCTAAAGGCCTTACTTTTGGCTTGTCACCATTTACTGTTGCAAGGTAGAATACTTCTGCTTTTGTTAACAATTCATCGACTTTTTGAATATCTGACATTTTTTATACCTCCAATTTTATATTTTGTTAAGTCTTATATAAAGATTCAATGTTAATGATTGTTATTTTCGTAATTTTCATTTTTGATGATAAGATTATGACAATTCGTAATTATGTATATTCGGTTGTTTTTGGATAAATAAAAATCAATTATCAATTTTTTATTTTTCGATATGTTTTTATGTATTGTGGTTTCATAACAAAACTTTTATATACACAGCATTAAAGATAATAACAATAGTGAAGTAGTATTCACATCGTGTTTTAAAAATGTATATTTTAAGGAGGATAACATGAAATCTATGAAGAAATTGTTAATTGTTGCGGCTATAGTATTGATAGCTGCTGTTAGTATAAGCGCATGTTCTGCTGGCTTTTTTGATTTCCTCGGCGGAGATTCTTCTGGCGACACTAGCTTAAATGGAACAGATATTAAATTAGCTGCGGCTGCTAGTTTAAAAAATGCATATGATGATAAATTAATTCCGATGTTTGAAGAAAAATATCCTGGAGCAAAAGTTACTCCAACTTACGCTTCAAGTGGGGATTTACAATCTCAAATTGAAAACGGTTTAGATGCGGATGTATTCATGTCTGCTGCAAACAAACAAATGAACGCTTTAGCTGATGAAGGATTAGTCGACAATAAGACCAATGTTCAATTTTTAGAAAATAAAGTTGTTTTGATTGTACCAAAAGACTCAAAGGCTAACATCTCTTCATTCGATGATTTGAAAAATGTAAACGGTACTATTGCTATTGGTGATCCTGCATCCGTACCTGCAGGTCAATACGCTCAAGAAGTGTTAAACAACACAGGCCTTTGGGCTACTGTAGAACCTAAATTATCTTTAGGTACTGATGTAACTGCTGTATTGAACCAAGTGGCACAAGGATCTGCTGACTGCGGTATCGTATACGCTACCGATGCTAAATCAAATGATAATGTTAAAGTGATTTGTGAAGCTCCAGATTCTGCTTTAAAAACTCCTGTTATTTACCCTGTAGCAGTACTTAAAAATTCAACAAACCCTGATGCTGCAAACAAATTCGTAGAGTTCTTACAAACTCCGGAAGCTCAAGATGTATTTGTTGAATATGGTTTCACTATCCACAAATAGATTTGGTATAGTATCATATGAATAAACGATAATATTAAAGGAGATAAAGGCATGGCTGTAGATTGGTCCCCGATTTTCATTTCAATGAAAACTGCAAGTTTATCAATTCTCATAACTTTCTTTGCAGGGTTGATTGTTGCATGGGGATTAGTTAAGATCAAAAATGATTCAATAAAGATTGTGTTGGACGGTATTTTCACGTTACCAATCGTATTGCCCCCTACAGTAGTAGGGTTCTTCTTATTGTATATTTTTGGTGTTAGAGGACCTATAGGCAGCTTTTTTATAGACTTTTTTGCTATAAAAATTGTTTTTTCATGGCCTGCAACTGTCATTGCGGCAGTTGTCATGTCTTTCCCTTTGATGTATCGTTCCGCTCGGGGCGCATTTGAACAGGTCGATTCCAACTTATTGGATGCAGGCCGTACATTGGGAATGTCCGAGTGGAGAATTTTTTGGAAAGTTTTATTTGCAAATGCCTTACCTGGAATTATTAGTGGTGGAATTCTTGCCTATGCAAGGGGTTTAGGCGAATTTGGTGCTACAGCTATGCTTGCAGGTAATATTGCAGGACAAACCAGAACTCTCCCTATGGCAGTTTACTCAGAAGTGGCAGCCGGTAATATGGGGGAAGCTTTCAATTATGTAATAGTCATAATCATCATATCTTTCATAGCTATTTTTATCATGGATTATGTCACTATACGTAAGGAAAAGCAATGGAAATGATTTATTATTGATGTTAATTAAATATATTTTTACAAGTAATGAGGACCAATTATGACCAATAAATTGTTAAAGGTGAATATCCAAAAGGAACTTAAAGAATTTGACTTGGAAGTGGATTTTGAGTTGAAAAAAGGGTGTTTAGGTATTCTCGGTCCTTCTGGTTGCGGTAAAAGTATGACACTTAAATCCATTGCAGGCATTGTGGACCCTGATAAAGGTGTTGTAAGTTTAACTACCGATGAAGAAACTATTTATTATGATTCTAATAAGAAAATTAATCTAAAACCTCAACAGAGAAATGTAGGTTACTTATTTCAGAATTATGCCCTGTTTCCCAACATGACTGTTGAAGAGAATATTGCATGTGGACTTTCAAAGAACCATAATGAGAAAAGAGTATCTGAAATGATTAAGCGTTTTCACTTGGAAGGTTTGGAAAAAAGATATCCAAGACAGTTGTCCGGAGGCCAGCAGCAAAGAGTGGCTTTAGCCCGTATTTTAGCTTACGGTCCGGATGTCATATTGTTGGATGAGCCGTTTAGCGCTATGGATACTTACCTAAAAGAGCAGTTACGTATTGAACTTTCTAATTCTCTAAAGGATTTTGATGGATTCTCCATTTTGGTTACTCATAATCGTGATGAGGCATTCCAGTTTTGCGATGAGCTTCTGATACTGGATGAAGGTAAAATCATAGCAAAAGGGACAACTTATGAAATATTTGAAAATCCTAAAAAAGTTCAGGTTGCAAGGCTTACAGGATGCAAAAATATTTCTAAAATAGAAGTCATTGATGATTACCATCTCAAATCATTGGATTGGGGAGTCACATTTGAAGTGTCTGAAAAGATTTCACCTAACATTACCCATATTGGAATAAGGGCACATGATTTTTCTCCTGCTGAAAAGGATGATGTTAATGTGTTGGATACTGTAAATTCCACAAAGTTGGAAATGCCTTTTGAATGGGAAATAACCTTGGCAAATGGTTTGTGGTGGAAATATGATAAAAGGATTCATGACCATGAATTTACGATTCCGGAGTATTTGAAAGTGGATCCTAAGGACATAATCTTGTTGGAAGAGTAGCTTAGCGGATTTCATTAATCTATCGAAAACTTATTTTCAAAACATCTCATGTATGTCACAGTTTTAAAACAAAACTGATTTGAGAGAACCTTTCAGTAAATTTGAATGGTGGTGAATTAAATAAAAATTATATATTTATTTTTGTTTAATTAGTCATAAAATCAATTAGCTTTGGTCATGAAATGTTGGAGGATATTGTGCAAAAGTAATAAATAGAAATTTCAATAAATATCTAGTTAGAATTTGGGTGATATTTATGGATGAAGGGTTTATTTCTACAAACAGGTTGGAAGCATTTTATGATGCTATCATTGCGATTATTGTGACTGTTTTAGTTTTGGAATTGCCTCAACCTGCCACTGCATCCATTCAATCAATATTAACCCTTAAAACTTCTTATTTTGCTTATTTGGTAAGTTTTTTAGTTTGCACTAATCTTTGGCAGTACCATCATGTAATCTATAACCATGTTGAACGCATAAATGCAAAGATAATCTGGCAGAATATACTGCTGTTATTGATCATTTCATTGCTTCCTTACTTGACAACATTCGTCGCCAATAATCCATTTTCCTTGCTTGCCGAAGTATTATATGGATTAGACTTCATTATAGTCAACATCATACTGTTATGGATGGCAAAATCCTTGCTTGGGGTCAATCCGGACCAGGAACATTTATCAAAGGTTTTGGCTGTAAGGGATGCATTGGTTATTCCGTTAATACTTTTTATTGTTGGTTTGGTAATTGCTATTTTAGGCTATCCTTTTGCAATCATCCTTTGTTGCTTAATAACCGTTGTACGGTCCATTATTTTTTCAATTAATTATTAAATTGGCTTTGAATAGCTTATTTCAAGTACTTAGAACTTAAAGCATTCTTTTTCATGGTTGTCTATAATTCCGATGGATTCCAGATAGGAGTATATTATTGTCGGACCCACGAATTTCATTCCGCGCTTCTTCAAATCTTTAGAAATGGCTTTGGACAAATCGGATTCGGTCAGATATTCAGCTTTTATGATGTTACCGTCGGTAAACGACCATATGTATTCATCAAAGCTTCCGAATTCCTCTTGTATTTCAATGAATACCTTTGCATTGGTGATTGCGGAGGTGATTTTTCCTTTATGGCGGATAATTTCCTTGTTTTCCCTTAATTCGTTAATCTTATCTTCGCCGTATCCCGCCACTTTTTCCACATCAAAATCATCAAATGCCCTTTTGAAGTTTTCACGCTTTTTGAGTATGGTAATCCAGGAAAGCCCTGCCTGAAATGATTCTAAAACAAGCATTTCAAAAAGTTCGCGGTCATCATGTGTTGGGACCCCCCATTCATCGTCATGGTATCTGATGTAGACTTCCTCTTCGCTAACCCAGCTGCAACGTTTCTTGTTCATATGAATAGATATTATGTGCTTTATTTAAATATATTTTTTAAATTTGAGGGCATTGCTATTCAATTCACTTCAGTTCCATATGGGACTATATTGTTGGGCGGTTTAGTTATAATAGTTTAAGCAGGATTTATTATATCAATAAAGTGATAAAACCAAAATAATTGAATTTTTTTCAATTAATACTTTTTATATTATTAGGAACAAATAGTATTACTAGAGGTTTTTATTATGAAACAGTTAGGTTTTGGAATGATGAGGCTTCCGCTTTTAAAGGAAGATGATTTCACAAACATAGATTATGAACAGGTTAATCAGATGGTCGATGCCTATATGGATGCGGGATTTAATCATTTTGACACCGCATTTGTATATCATGAGGGTGCAGGCGAACCTGCATTTAAGAAATGTGTTGTAGACAGGTATCCTAGAGATTCATTTAAAATAGCAACCAAATTACCATTATTTGTCATTACAGAAGAATCACAGCTGGAACCGATATTCGCAGAACAGCTTAAGAATTGCGGTGTTGATTACTTTGATTATTATATGCTGCATAACGTAAGCGGATTTACTGAAAACGCATGGAAAAATGTTGACTTATATTCATTTATCCAAAAGAAAAAAGAAGAAGGATTTATCAGACACATTGGTATTTCAACCCACGGGAATGCCGAATTTTTAGAAGAAATCTTATTTGAACATCCTGAATTGGAGTTTGTCTTGCTTCAAATCAATTATATTGACTGGGAAGATGAATCTATAGAATCCAAAAAATGTTTTGAAGTTGCCAAAAAATATGGCAAGCAGGTAATGATTATGGAGCCTTATAAAGGTGGATTTTTGGCTGATGTTCCTGAAGAAGCCGAAAAAATCATGAAAGAGTATAATCCTGACAGATCAGTAGTTTCCTGGGCAATGAGATTTGTAGCCAACCTGGATGCGGATGTTGTTTTGACAGGGGCAAGCACCTTGGAACAGCTTGAAAGTAACATTCAGGAATATAATAATGCCGATCCTTTGAATGATGAGGAGCTTGAAATCCTCGAAACTGTTTCCGAAATCATCAACAGCAACATTACTGTAGACTGCACCAAGTGCAGATATTGCGTTGATTCATGCCCTGAGGAAATTGACATTTCTAAACTCTTTGATTTGTACAATAAGCATAAGCTTCTGGAAAAGGACGACTGGACACAATTCGGTAATGCCTATCTGAATTACTCCAAGCTTTCAGGAGTAGGCATAGCTTCTGATTGCAGCGAATGCGAAACCTGCATTGAGGAATGCCCTCAACAGATTAACATTCCTGAAGTTTTAAAGGATGTCGCCAAAACTTTTGAAACAGAAATTTATGGATTTACAGATTAATCCATATTCTTTTTTTTTAATTTAGCAAATTATTTAATAGTAATTAATAACAAATTTATAAATAGTTATTTTATTGAGGTTTATTTATGATACCTGGTATGAATAAAAAGCAAATGAAGCAAATGGAAAGACAGATGAAAAAGATGGGTATGAAAATGGAAGAACTTGAAGGAGTTCGTGAAGTTAGTATCCGTTTCGATGAAAAGGAATTAATCATAGACAACCCTAGCGTAAGTTTGATGAATGTAATGGGTCAAGAAACTTACCAAATCGATGGTAAAGCCCGTGAAGTAGAGCTTGAGTATGAAATAGAAATTCCAGATGAAGACGTTGAAATGGTAGCCAATAGCGCTAATGTTTCTGAAGATGAAGCAAGAGCCGCACTGGAAGAATGCAAAGGCGACCTTGCAGAAGCCATTATGAAATTAAGCCAATAGATAACATGACATTAATAGCCCATATTTCAGATTTACACGTGTCCAATTCAGATTTTGATGAAGACATTTTTATGCAGGCAGTGACTGAGATAAATCAGTTAAACCCGGACATGATTATTTTAACTGGGGACATCACTGAAAACGGTTACTATAAAGAATTCAAGCAAGCCACCAGATATTTGGAGTTGTTTGAAGCACCTTTGTTTGCAGTTCCAGGAAATCATGATGCCCGTAATTTAGGATATCAAACTTTTGAAGAATTAATAGGTGAAAGAAGCTGGAAATTAACATTAGGTGATGAGTTTACTGTAATTGGGCTTGACAGTAGCACTCCTGATGAGAATGGAGGCCAAATCGGACGCCCACAACACATGTGGCTCGAACATCAATTGGATGAATGTGTGATAAATGAAAACTTTTCAATCGTTGCTTTGCATCACCATGTTGTCTCAATTCCAAATACTGGCCGTGAACGTAACGTATTGGCTGATGCGGGAGATATCCTATCTACATTAACAACCCATGAAGTTGACCTGATATTGTCAGGACACAAGCATGTTCCGAATATCTGGAAATTGAACAAGACCATCATTGTCAATGCAGGATCTTTATGTTCAGATAAGCTTAGGGGGAAAAATTTTAACTCTTATAATGTTTATAACATCTCTGATGATGAAATCGAAATATATTTGAATAATATTGGTGGAGAGAAATTTTTATTTGGAAAATATCCGAGAAATAAAAATTAATTTTTTTATTAAATTAAGTTTAAATATGTGGATGGTACAAATATAATAAATTGATATAAAATTTAATATAATGGATTATTTTTAGGTGATATTGTGAAAGTAGTTGTAGATGCTTCAAATGTAGCTCATTATGTAAAAAATGAAAACGGACAACCTAAAATGTCTAATATTCTTGCAGCTGTAAAAGCATTGGAAGAAAGTGAAGATGAGTTTGTAATCATCGCTGACGCATCACTTCGCCATGATATTGATGATAAGGAGAAATTTTTAAAATTGCTGGAAAGCGACAATGTTGAAGAAGTTCCAGCAGGAAATGATGCAGATCACTTTATCCTTGATATTGCCACTAGAGAAAAAGCCAAAGTATTGTCCAATGATAAATTCAGAGATTATGCTGCTGAATTCAGAAACATTGCTTCAATGAGAATCCCATTCATCATTGATAATGGCAGACTTACCTTTGGAAAACCTAAAAAACCTAAAAAAGATAAGAACATTTTACAGCACATTTGTGATGAAATTATCAAGGAATTAAACTTCAAGAAATGGGAGATATATACAGGAAAGGAAGGTTTGGAAATATCTCCATTAAATATAGCCAAGCAGGCTATTATCCGTATTGACAACGAAAACAACGCTGATTCCAAATTGGAAAACATTTTCTCAAAAATCCCAATGTTCAATAAGATTGTGGAAATGGTTGATGATGTTGAAATTGCAGCACCGTATGTTATTTTCGTGTTAGTGCATCCTAAAGATTATAAATTAGCAGTTAAAAATGCAGGTAACATCTCAGTTACTGTCGCAGACAGATTAGGTCTTGAAAAGAAACCTTTAATAGCTGTTCGTAATGACTTATTCACAAAACCAGGCACATTCGAATTGAATATATTATTGGCTGATGAAGTAACTGAAACCGCACCATATAATGTTTTAATTCGTGTAAGTGCTCATGATGAAGTATTCATTAAGAAAAATTCTAGAAACATAGCCAGTACCATTGCGGGCAGGTTAGGTTCTTGGAAATTCCCATTTGTTTCCGTAAAACCGGATATGCTTTTGGAAAAACCGGGAGATTTCGAAATAGAACTTGAAAAAGGAGGGGGCTTAGATGGCTAATGGCTTGACTAAGTCTTTCATTAAGCTTACAACCAAGCTTAATCCTATTGCTGTTGGAACCAAATTTTATCCAACAAATTCTCTTGAAACGGAATATGTGGAGTTATTCAATTATACACAGACCATCTTATTTGAATTGGAAAAAGCAGAAATCACATCACAATCAATTTTAGACAATCTCATTCGTGATGTCGGTGCAGAAAACATTCCTACAGATTACACTTTTCATGAATTGAAGCCTGCAGAAAACAGGATTGAGGAATATGCACTGGTAAGTAACATCATTATGGGAAGTGACCGTTATTTCTACATTGAACTCCCCCATCCATCTAATCTAATCAACATTTTCGTCAAAATCATCGAAAATGAAGCTGGAGAAATTGTCGAAAAAACAGCTACAGAACTTGTTGCTAAGATGTTGAGCAAAAATGATGCAATAAGAGTAGCTATTGAACTTATCGGAATTGGATTGTCTGAAGGTATCGAAGTTATCTCAGCAGTTGGAATGACTGGTGCAGCCGCTATAGAAAGAGCAATCCATTACACTCAAAGTGTCGGAAGCTTTCCTGGAATCGCATTCACCAAACTTGGCGGAGAATATGCGCTGGTATTTGATTCACCATTTTTATTGAAGGAATCTAGGCCGGTTAATCTGGAAAATTACCTGTTCATTGATCTTATCGATTCAACCAAATTCATCAATAAGCATGGTAGAAATCAGCTGGTGGACCTCATGACTGGAATTAAGAATTTCATCGAAACTGAATGTGACGGGGAATTTGAAGGTTACAGGGAAGGCGGTGATGATTTCATTGCAAGGTTCCCATCTAAAGATTTGGCCATCAGGGCAGGACTTGATGCAGCATGGTTTGCACTTGATAACGGTGCTAAAATAAGGGCAGGTGTCGGCAGAAGCAGACGTGAAGCCGGTGAAAGGGCCCAATTGGTTGATGACATTCAGTCAGCTGTTCCATTATCATTGGTGGTATTTGAACTTGCTAATGGATTGTATGCATATAACATTCCATCTGAGTTTACAAGAACTTTAATTAATTTGGTCGAAAACGAAAAGCCAAAGCTCATTGGTGTTTTCGCATTCGTGTTTATCTTCGTTTATTTGATGCATATACTGGGACTTGGAGTATTTGGATTTGTTGGAGTTATTTTGGCTCTGGTTTATGCATTTGTAGTTTAATTTAAAGAGAAAATAGTATGAAATTACGTAAGAAAAAAGACAAGAGAGTATTGAAATCGCCGAGAAGTGCGAATACTCGAAACAATAAAAGGATAAGGCGGAGAAACAGTAACCGTCCTCCTCAAAATAATCAAAGGTTTGTGAGAAACAGCAATCCTCGCAATAATGAAAGAATCAGAATGAGGAATGCTCCTAATGCTCCTAGAAAACAAAAGAAAGCTAGTAAAACTACTTTGATTATCATGGTCATCGCTTTGATTGCATTTGTAGTCGGTGCGGGTGCCGGCATTTCATTGGCTCTTGGTGGTGGGGATGAACATGCCCCTCAGTTCGAAAACGTCACTGTGGAAATGACCTCCAACTTAAGCGATGTTGATGAGGTATATTTCGACAGCAATGACAGTATAGATTTTAATGATGCTAATTATATTAGGCAGAATAACCTGACTAATTATTCTTTATCTTATTAATGTATTTAAGTGAAATTTATGAATTTTATTAGAGATCTTGATGGCGGATTTTCAGTCATAGAAAATGTGAAAGTGTCCGGAGCACGTGAAGGAAAATTTGGAGTAACAATCATTGTTTCCAAAAACAGTACAGCCTCTGCAGTCTTTACTTCAAATAAGGTAGTTGCGGCTCCTGTAAAATATACAAAAAATGCTATAAAAAATGGAATCATATCTGCTGTTTTTGTAAACAGTGGAAATGCAAACTGTTTTACAGGCGAACAAGGATTCAAAGACTGCGAAACTTTGGTTGAATTGGTTTCCCGCGATTTGAAAATACCTAAGGATGAGATAGCTATTTCTTCAACTGGCGTAATTGGCCGTGAAATGCCTATTGACATCATTTCCAAGGTTGCATATGAATCAATTTCCAAACTTGGAAACAAGCCTGAAAACTCACTTGCGGCCGCAAAAGCCATAATGACAACAGATACATTTCCAAAGGAATGTGCATGTGAAGTTACACTGACAACCGGAGAAACTGTCAGAATAGCTGGAATTACTAAAGGAAGCGGTATGATTGCTCCTAATATGGGTACAATGCTGTCTTTCATAGTTAGTGATGCTGTTATTCCTTCAGAAGACATCAATAAGGCTTTGAAGAAGGCTGCTGACATCAGTTTCAACATGATTGTCGTTGACGGCGATGAAAGTACAAACGATACCTGTCTTATGATGGCCAACGGCGCATCAGGCGTTGAAGTCGTGAAGGATGGAAATATCGACCCAAACTTCCAGGAAGCATTGAATTACCTATGTATTGATTTGGCTAAAAAGATGGCTCGTGATGGTGAAGGCGCAACAAAGTTCATTGAAGCAAATGTATGTGGCGCTTCCAGTTTTGAGGATGCAAAACTCGCAGCAAAATCCATCATTTCATCAAGCTTATTCAAGTCAGCGGTATTTGGAGGAGACCCTAATTGGGGAAGAATAGTCTCAGCTATCGGATATTCCGGCTGTGATTTGAATCCGGATATAGTCACAATTGCTATTGCAGATGACCAGGATGATGTGGACCTCGTAAGAAAAGGAGAGATATTGGCATTTGAAAATACTCCATATCTTGAAAGGGCTGAAAAGATCATGCAGTCCAAAAATGTCACAGTAAATATTGACATGGGTCTGGGCGATGGCGAAGCCACTGCGTGGGGTTGTGATTTGACTTACGATTATGTTAAAATCAATGCTGAATACACTACTTAAAGAAACCTTTAAATATATTGAAAACAAATATTTTTATGTTATATATAATTCTGATTTTATGATGATTGATTTTTAGGAGGGTAGATTATGGCAAAAGTTAAAGGAACTAACAAAAGAACCAGACAAAAAAGAAGTTATACCAAACCTGGTAGTAAAAGAGGAAGGGGAGTAAAACAAACCTGGAAAAAATAATCCTCTTATAACTTTTTTTTATTTATTTTAGCTGTTTTTTTGATGTTGTGAATTAGGCATCATATTGAAAATCATTATATACTATTTTTTAAAGATAATTATCTAGGTGATAATTATGAACGGGCACAGGGCTCACGGTTTTTCTAGCGTGCATTTTTTGGATTCCGATGAAATCATATCCGAGCTAAACCTTAAGGGCAATGAAGTTTTTATGGATGCCGGATGCGGTGACGGTCACATTGCAATCAAGGTCGTAGAAGAATACCTTCCGAATGGTGCTGTCTATGCTGTAGATGCTTATGATGCTTCCATTGAAGATATGGAAACATATAAAAAAGAAAACAATATTGAAAACCTGTTCAATATTGAAGCGGACATTACAAAAGGCATTCCTGGCGTTGAGGACGAATCCATCGATGTTGTTTTGATGGTAAACGTATTTCACGGATTCAAGGCATCAAGAACAATGGATGAAGCTATTGATGAATTTGCAAGAATTATCAAATCCGATGGTAAAATAGCCATCATGGATTACAAGGCATGGGAAGTTCCAAAGGGACCGCCAACAGCTTTCAGAAGCACTCCTCAGGAATTAGAGGAGATTTTTGCAAATCATAGCCTTAGAATGACATATTTGAATGAAGAAATTGGTGAAGATATTCCTCAAGGCAAATCTCACTATTTCATAGTATTTCAAAAAGAATAATTTCAATTGTGGAAGTTGCAACGCTTCCTAAACTTTTTTTTAAAAATTATTATATACTATTTTTTAAAGATTATTATTAATGAAAATTTGGTGATATTATGGAGCATAAGCATCATGCAAAATCAAGTCTAATGTTTATGGGTTCTGAAGAAATTCTTGATGAACTGAATCTTAAGGGCGATGAGGCTTTTATGGATGCCGGATGCGGTGACGGCCACATTGCAATTAAAGCAATCGAGGAATATCTTCCTGACGGTTTTGTTTATGCAGTGGACAATTATGATCCTTCAATTGAGGAACTTCAGGCATATAAAAAGGAAAATGGGCTTGAAAATTTCGAAGTCATTAAAGCGGACATTACCGCAGACATTGTTCAAATAGGGGACGATTCAATAGATATGGTGTTCATGTTCAATGTTGTCCACGGATTCAAGTCATCAGACAAAATGGAAGAAGTAATAGAAAGTCTGATGAGGATTATTAAGAAGGGAGGCAAAATCGCCATTGTCGAGTTCAATCCTGTTGATTGGCCAATCGGACCGCCAATAGAAATAAAATATGCTCCAGATGAATTGGAAGGAATCTTCAATAGGTTCGATTTCGATAAAGTTTATTTGAATGACAATATTGGCCAGGATGGCCCCAATGGCAAGTCCCATTATGTGATAATTTTTGAAAAGAGGTAATATGATGATTTTTGCAGCGATACTGGCAGGAGGAATTGGATCAAGAATGGGTGGAACAGACACTCCAAAGCAGTTCCTGACCCTTGGAGACAAACCTGTCATAATCCACACAATTGAAAAGTTTGTAATAAATTCAAATATTGACAAGATAATCGTTTTAACTCCTGAAAACTATATAACTCATACAATTCATTTGATTGAGAAACATATTCCAAAAAACGACAATATCATAGTTATAGAGGGTGGAGAAACCAGAAACGATACTCTGATGAACAGTATAATTTATATTGAAGAGAATTTTGGAATAGATGACGATTCAATAATTCTCACCCATGATTCAGTCAGGCCGTTTGTAACCCACAGAATCATTGAAGACAACATTGAAGCTGCAAAAAGATATGGCGCATGCGATACAGTCATTCCGGCTACTGACACCATCGTTGAAAGCATCAATGGGACAACCATTGAAAGCATCCCTGTGAGGGATTATTATTACCAAGGCCAAACTCCACAGAGCTTCAATATAAAGAAACTTTTTAACCTAATCAACAGTTTGACTGAAGAGGAATCCAACATACTTACAGATGCATGCAAAATATTCACCCTTAAAGATGAAGATGTATATCTAGTCGATGGTGAAGTGTCAAATATCAAGATTACATACCCGTATGATTTGAAATTAGCCAATACAATACTTGAGGATGGAAATGATTAACATTGTTTACAGGCTTCAGAGGCCTAAATTTTTTGAAGAAGCGATTGATGAAATTGAGTTGGAAGGAGTGGTTGTAAGGCCGACCCATCTTTCAATTTGTCAAGCGGACCAAAGATACTATCAGGGCTCTAGGCCAGCAGAGATTTTGGATAAGAAACTGCCGATGGCACTGATTCATGAAGGAATAGGTGAAGTCGTGTTTGATGATTCCGGTGAGTTCAAGGCCGGCGACAAGGTAGTTATGATTCCAAACACTCCATGTGGAGATGATGTATGCAGAGCAAATTATTCTTATAATTCCAAATTCAGGGGAAGCGGATTTGACGGGTTCACCTCTGATTTGATTTGCTTGCCGCAGGACCGGGTTGTTAAAATTCCGGATGAATTCAATTTGAACGTATCAGCATTCATAGAATTGATTTCAGTAGCTTATCAAGGAATTTCAAAGTTCAGCGAGATTGCAATAACTCCAAAAGACTGTTTAGGCATATGGGGTGACGGTAATCTGGGATTCATCACAGCTTTATTATTGAAAGAGCTGTTTCCTGATTCAAAGGTAATTGTATTTGGAAAACATCAGGACAATCTGGAGTTGTTTTCCTTTGCTGATGAAACCTACAGGATTCATGATGTTAAGGGCATTGCAATTGACCATGCATTTGAATGCGTTGGCTCAAGCGCATCCCAAACTGCCATTGACCAGATAATTGATTTGATAAACCCTCAAGGCACAATAAATCTGTTTGGAGTAAGTGAATATCCAATACCTATTAATACCCGTATGGTTTTGGAAAAAGGATTGACCATTCAGGGAAATAGCAGATCTGAAAGGGAAGATTTCATTGGAGTTGTTGAAACTCTCAAAGGAAATCCTCAGCTATTCGAATATTTGGAAAAGCTGATTACCAATATTTGTGAAATAACCTCTTTGGATGATTTAAAGGAAGCATTTGACAGGGATTACATTTCCAAATTCGGCAAGACAATCCTGAAATGGAACAAGTAATCATTATCCTATCTGATTGATTATCTTGAAATATTCCTTTCTGAAGTAATTCCTTTCTTCTTTTTTACACATTACCGGAAGCAGGGACAGCGCATGCAAATCATCGCCGTCAAGCATTTCACCAGATGAAACCTTTTGTTTTATTCCATCAAGGATTATATGGCAGGGATCTTCTCCTATTTTAGCTAATTTGATTGTAAAATTAGCTTCTGATTTTATTTCACATTCCTTTACAAGCACTTTGATGTCATCAGGACAGATGATGTATACCGAAACCTCTTTTTCATATTTGCAGTAGAGATGCTCTGCAAATTCAACATATTTTATGAGTTCATCTTCATCAAAATCGGTCATCTGGAATTCCAAATCGATAAAGTCTCCGTCTTCTGTTTTAAAGAGGTCTCCTCCCTGGTGGATGCCTTCGTCAATTTCGATGTCATTTTTTACTTCGCATTGTATTTTTCTTTTGTCATTGAAAGTATTTTTAATGACTCCAATTCTTGTTTTAAAATCTTTTTCATTCATATTTTTAGCCTGTACATTTTATTGTACACTAATATATGAATTGCAAGTTTATAAATTTGTAAGTTGTTTTTTAAAGCAATTTAACAAGTTTTAAACAATTTTAAAGTCATGTAATAAAAATAAAAAAGATTAAGAGCAATATTGCCCTTAATTTCCGAATTTTGCTCTGGTTCTTCTGATTTCGTATCTTGCGAATAGGAAGTTGATAACGCTAGCTATTGACCTTCCGACACATAATCCAATCCAGATTCCTACAAGGCCTAAATTGAAAATGAATACGAGCGCATAGATTAAAGGAACTACAAATATTATTTCCCTTAAAATTGTAAACATCAGGCTGTATATTCCTTTACCGATTCCCTGATACAGGAAGCTGGATGGTATTCCGATACCTGTCAAAATCAGGCATGGGCAGACCAGTTGCAGATATTCTGCGATTCCCGGAACAAGGTTTGCTGTTTCGGGTGTGTATGCGAATAATGTTGCTAGCGGTGTTGCAAAGATAATCAAAATCAGTGTGATTACGGTTCCTAAGCCTAAACCTAATTTGACACCATATATGTGGGTTCTTGAAAGATAATCTCCATTTCTAGCACCGAATGCACTTCCAGATACTGCAATCACCGCAGACCCGATGGATGTAAGGGGCATTATGGCAAAGAGGTACAGCCTTTGGCCTGAAGTGAATGTTGCGATTCCATAATCTCCTCCGACGATTGAAATCACAATAAGATAAATTGACATTGCGATTGCCATAATCAGCATGTCCAGTGCAGATGGAATTCCAACTTTGAGAATGTCCTTTGTTAATTTGGAGTCAAATTTGAAGTTTTTAAGACTGACGTCAATATATGTGTCTTTTTTAATCAAAATCCAGTACAGGATTATTGTAGCGGATATGGCTGAACTGACGACTGTTGCAAGGGATGCGCCTGCTGAACCGAAACCCATTGTGTAAATGAATATCGGATCCAGTGATGCATTCAGAATCACTGAAGCAACCACAACATACATTGCACGTTTCATATCCCCTTCACCACGGAGGATTCCACTGCATCCATTTCCAAACATCAAAGCAACCATACCTAAAAACAAAGGTGTCGCATAGGCAACAGCTTCCTTCAATGTCGGTCCTGTTGCACCGTAGCTTCTAAGCAACGGTTCCTGTATTATGAGGAATATGATTGTCAATACGATTGAAGCTATCAAGAAGATGAACAATGCTTGTGTTGCGGATTTGGTGGCCATTTCGCGATTTTTTGCACCAATGAATCTGGAAATGCTGCTTGTAGCGCCGTTTCCAAGCCCCACACTTGCTCCGTTCAGTATCATGAAGATAGGTGTTACAAATCCTATTCCGGCAATTGCCGTTGGTCCAAGTCCTGCTACCCAAATGCCGTCTACAATATTGTACAGCGCCGTTAGAATCATTGAAATCATAATTGGAATAGCCAATTTCTTTACTGCCTTTTCAGGTTCTCCTCTCATTAATGCCACATTTTTGTTTGCCATATTCAATCCTCTTTAAGTAGTTCTTCGCTTCTTCTAGCTATTTTCTTCAATTGGTTTTTTGTGTTGTCGTCCAATTCATCAATTCCGACACTTCTTTCCCATTCATTTAAATCTTCAATTAATAAAACAGCCAGTTTTTCTCCTTTTTTTGTTGTTTTCAGCATGTACTTTCTTCTGTTGTTTTCATCGATTATTCTTTCAACGTAATCATTGTCCTCTAACTTCCTTAGCGCTTTAGCTATTGTACCTTTGCTTTGGCCGAATATGCCTGCTAAATCATCCTGGGATAAATTTTTCTTTTTATGTATTTCCATCAAATAGCGACCTTCATGCACCATGTCAATGTGGTTAGGATTTTTCATGGTGTATCTTAATCTGTTTTTGGATATGTGGTGAATCAATGCAAAAAAGGGCATTGAATCAAATTTATCCGAATTTCCTTTTTCATTTTTCATAAGTTTCATCTAAATTGAGTTTTGCTTTAAAGGTATATTTTTTCTGGAAAGTATATAAATGTTTCCTAGGAAACTGTTTATCGATAAACAATTATCTTAAAATAGTTTATGATTTATAATATTAATTGGTGATATTGTGGATTATGAAGCAATCATTCGCGAAAAATTTCCCAAGTGTGAAGTTGAAGTGATAACTCCCGATGTCTTTGAACTGGAAAAGCTGGTGGAGTACATCACCGATGACATTGTCGTTTATAAACCTCATAATGTGATGTGCTACAGGCATATGATCAGGTTCCTGATGAATGTAGGTCAAAGAGGAAAAATCTATTATCTCGATGGATTTTCAGATGAGGAAATGAAGGTAATTCATGCGGGCCTTTTAAAGTTCACCTGGAAAAGCGATACAAAAATCAATCTGTTTAAAAATTCCAATCCTGATAGGGACGTTTTGGGATTGTAAATGGATACTTGTTATATTGTTATATTCATTTTGCCATTTTGTTTAGTTAAAATATAAATTTTATAATTTTTGTTCATATATTTTTTTGTAAATTGGGAGTATAATCTCATCGATATTTGTGATTTCTTAATCTTATTTCTCTTTTGAATTTTAATATTTTAAAGAATTTTTATATAATATTATTAATTTGTTTATTTTTTATAAAAATATTGTATAAATGTATATTATTAATATTTTTTTATTGGACAATTATATTTTTTTAAATAAATAAAGGAATTTTTTGTATATTATTAATAAAAATTATTATTTTTCAAATAAAATAGATTTTTTATAAAATATATAAAAAAAATTATTTTTTTTTTCAATATTCCTATTTTATTTAATAAATATAAGTGATAACCTAAAAATCCAATTTTTTTAGGGTTATAAAATTTTTAATTAAAACGGAGGAATTTAATATTAAACAAGAAAATAATGTATATTTTAACATTGTTTATCATCCTGTCTCTATCCATGAATACTTTTAGTGCGATAGACTTCGATGATATTCAACTACAGCCTGGGGATACAGTATGGATGGTAGGTAATGATAATGGGGAGTATATGATTCAAATAGATACTCAAGCTGATTATAGTCAAGGTGAAGGCGAAGATGATACTCCTTCTGATGATACTCCTGCTGCTGATGGTACCGGTGACGGTACTGGTGATGATCAAGGTGATACTCAGACCGGTGACAACCAGAATGCTGATGGAAACGGTTCAAGCTGTAAAACAACTTTCGATTTTGGTAACATGACTGGAGGTAACAGATCCGGAGGAAGCAGTTTTGACTTCGGTAACCTGACTGGAGGTAACAGATCCCGAAGCACTTTCAACTTTAACATATCTGATATCCTTGCAAAATTGTTAGGTGGTGGAGATTCCAATAGTACCAACGCTACCAACAGCACTCCTGAATCTAAAGTAACTGATGTTCCTGCAGTTGTATCATCTGCTAATTATCAACCTGTCTCATCATCAAATGTTGAAAAAATTAGTCAACATATTATAAAAAGGACAAGGGATAATAAAATAGTAAGCGACGGAGACACTCTAAGGCTTGACGGTATTAACAAGTTATATGACTCTGATTTCACAAAAGGCCACCTGTTGGTTTATGTTGACGGCAAATTAGTATTTAATGAAATTACTTCAGATGATTTATCAACCCCTATATTGGGAATTACTGATGATTTGGTCTGACAACATGTGATTTCAATTGAATTCGCACCTGATGGGGATTCAAATATTAATAAATATACTGAGAATGTTACTGTAATATAACATTCTATCTTTTATTTTTTTTTTAAAGCTTATGCGCTAAGTTTTTTCACCAATCTTTAAAGAATTCGTCACAATATTCGCAATAGTAGCTGTATTCAGAATCACAGCAATTGCCGATAATAATTTCATTATTTAAAGATTCCACAGCCAGTTCATCACCAGGCTCGCCATGGAAAACTTTAATCAGTTTTTTCCTACATTTCGGACATGTCTTCATATTGTCTAATTATATTAACTATGAATTTTAAATATTATTGTAGGTGTAAAGATGCTTATTAATGTTGGCGCCGAGTTTGGTGAAGATTTGGAAACTAGTGAAATTGCTGTTGAATTGATTGATATATTGAATAGGATTGATGGTGATGACTTCATTTTGGATTTTAAGGATGTTTACTTCATCACTATGAATTTTGCTCAAGCATATTACAATGCCAAATATCAGTCTCCTAAAAAGATTTCCGAAATCAATATTGGTGATGAAATCAAGGTGGTCATGGGTGCTGCCGATGAGGCATGCAATCCTTAGTTTTTTTTCATATTTTCATTAATTATTGAAACTATTTTTATTTTTTCTAAATCAATTGCCTGTTGTAGGCAAAACATTAAATTAACAAAAAGATAAAATACTAATATCAAATTTATTTACTTTCTTAAAGAGGAAGTTCGATTGTAATATAATAAAGGTGTTTATGTGAGTGAACAAAAATTAGAAGTTTTCAATGTTTTAAATTTTTTAGACAATGGTTATGAAATAGAAGATATTTTAAAGGAAGGTCAATTCGGAACTTTCGCTTCAGCTGAAGAATGCATCAACCATCTAATCGATGAAGGATATCTTGAGGGGGATGTTTCTGTCACTGCAGATGTGGAAATAACTGCTGAAGCAATATCTAAAAAATACATAGTTTCCGAATTAAAGGAAATCCTAAAAGAAAACGGCTTGAAAGTTTCTGGAAAAAAACATGAATTGGTAGAAAGGGTTTTGCCTGTATTGAAAGAGGCCAGGGATGCACGCAGTTTAAATGTGGATGTCAAAAAAGAAAACGACTATTCCGATTTGAAATTAACTGACAAGGCACATGAGTTCCTAAAGGAAAACGATTGGATTGATCTCTACATGTTTGCACTTGTCGCATTCAGGTTTGAAGATTATGAAACTTACGTTAACGGATCTTCTTTAGGCAAAATCGAAACCGGACTCAAATTCTGTGACGAAATCATTTCAAGGTCAATCGTCGCTAACCAATTTTTGGTATTTATTGACGCATTGACTGCAAAGGCTCACGTATATGCATATGATAAGGATTACGATTCATTCCTGGATTATGATTTGCAAAGATACATTTTAGGATTGAATCCTATTGTAATGGACAAGCAGACCTATGCAACCTATCAGGTGATTAGCGAAGCAAATATCCTTAATTTAAGAAATGTTCTTGAAAGATTGGATATGGGCAGCTTAAAGAAAAGGTTTGACAGAATATGGAACATTTCCAACATTCACAACATTACCGTGCCTAAAAAGACTTGCTATAAGATTTTACAAAAGGGTCTTAACGGCGCCGACATTGAAGAGCTTAACTTTGACGTAAGACAGAAATACTTTGATAAAAAATTTGGAATTTAGATTATGAGAAGTAAAGTTGCCGGAATTGTCTTTATTGTTGGTAGTTTGTACTATTTGATAGCGGAAGCTATTTCTGCAACTTTTTTCAATGCTTCCATTTTTAACACTTACATTTTTCATACCATTTCAGAGTTGGGAATTCCAAATGGAAATTCCCCACTTTTCTGGCTGATGAATTCCGCTTTTATCCTTATTGGTTTAAGCCTTATTTTCGGAAATTGCTATAAGTTCAGGGATTTCATCATTAAGAATAGGATTATTTTTTACATTTTAACAATGGTGACTGGACTTGGAGTCATTATCGTCGGTTTGATTCATGGCGGAAATCCTCTGACCTTAAGTTATCATGCATTGGGTGCTGTGATGGCAATTTTGGGAGGTAATGTCCTTTTGCTGGTCATTTCAAGATCGATGGGTGATTTTGGCGGATATCAAAAAATCACGCTGATTTTGGGAATCATCGGATTTATTTCATTTTGGGTAATGTTCTTCAATATGGGAAGTGTTTACATGCCTGTTTTTGAGAGGCTTTCAGTTTACACTTTAATCCTATGGAGTTTTTCAAACGGAGTTTTCCTATTGAATAATTAATTTTGTGATGGTTTATTTCAATTTTTAACAGTTTTTTCCCAATTTAATGTACTGATTCTTCAATATTTTTAATTGAATTACATACTACTAAATTTTTTCTAACCAATAGCTATAAGTATTACTTAATTTAAGTATATTTAAAGGTGATATTATGACAAACCTTGATAAAGAAACCGAAGAAAAAATCTTGGCTATTGTAGAAAAATACCAAAAAGAGAACACAAAACTTCTGAACTATCTCATTACTGATGATGAGATTACATTTTTCTCACCAATCGGTAACGGCAGCGAAATAACTGCCAGTGACTTGGCTAAAGTCGCAGATATTCTTGACGGATCCTTTGTAGGGATGGAAATCGTAAATCAGGAATACAGATTCAAATTTAAAATGGGTTGTTAAACACTCATTTTATTCTTTTTTTAGATATTTTTGTGTGAGCTTGCATTCGCACATGCATTTTGTACAGCCCAATCCATTCATATATTGGTCTATGACATATTCCTTGCATGCTTCAATGTCGATGATGTCCTCCCTATTCAATCTGTCGTTCCACTTTTGTGGGTTGATTGCGTTTACGGGACATGCATCCTGGCAGTTTGTACAGTCGTCGCACTGTGAATCTGTAATTGGTGTTCCAAAATCAAGGGGCATGTTGGTCAATATTCCGCCCAATGCCACCATTGATCCGTATTCGGGTGTTACAAACAATGCTGAACGTCCAATCCATCCGAGTCCTGATTTGGTAGCTATTGTCTTGTAAGGCAGGATGCTCAAAAGCTTTTTCATGTCACATTCGTTTCTCTGCATTGTCAGGGCAAAGGCATCATATCCAAGATTTTTAATGTACTCTTCTCCTTTGAGGGAAATTTCAGTCAATTCAGCTATCTTCGAGTGGAAACATTTCCAGTAAGACTGATAATCTTCCTCTTCGATGTAATGCATTGCCTTTTTAGGCAGTTTCAAAACTAGACTAATTCCATTGGGCAAATCAATAAATTCGCTGGCCATTCCTTCAACATTTGCATAGCCAACTTTGCTAGCGCCTAAATTTAGAAGATAATCTTTAACGTTGTTCATCTCAGGCATGATATTTAATATGATTTAAGTTTTATAAATGATTTATTCAGGGTTAATTTTATATACTGGTAAATCAAACAATATACTAACGAACGGTAGGTAGGTAAAATGGGCACTAAGGAAAAGATTTTTGATGCGGCTTTGGATTTGTTTTCAAAAAAAGGTTACGATTCCGTTTCACTTAGAGAAATTGCAGATGAAGTGGGAATTAAAAAAAGTTCAATTTATAGCCACTATCCATCCAAAGAATCGATATTGATGGA
The DNA here is from genome assembly GCF_947166415.1 of uncultured Methanobrevibacter sp. GTDB lineage: Archaea > Methanobacteriota > Methanobacteria > Methanobacteriales > Methanobacteriaceae > Methanocatella. The sequence continues at coordinate 48,521 of NZ_CAMVEE010000009.1, forward strand.
TATATTCGAATATTTTACAGACTTTTTCAAATATGATGAACTTTTAAACAGTAATGATTTTTCACTGTCCTCCAAAAATAAGCTGCTTCTTGAAAACCCTGAACGATTTTATCATAACGGATCTGAAGCCATAAGGGGAATGTTACTGCAGGAAAGAAACCTCAAGATTTTCAAATTGATATTTATTCAGATTCATTACAACGAAAATATACGGCTGTTCTTTCAGGAAGAAATGCTTGAAAAGCCGCTGATGTTCTGGAGAGAATTTTTCACCATTCTAAAAGAAAACGGAATTGTCAAATCCGGGTGCAATCCAGAATTATTGGCTAAGGAATACTACAGTTTCCCGATATATCTGCTCATTGAGCTTTTCGCCAAATATGATGACATTCCCAAAAGCTCATTGGATGACTTCTTTAGGCAATCAGAAGAACATGCCCAATTCCTACTTGACTCCATAAAGGTGAAATAGATGGAAGACAATTTCAATATTCAAGATTATCTGGCCGGAGGTGTCGAATTGATTTTAAAGGACGCCTTTCGCGCTTCACTGAAAAATCCAAAGGAAAGCCTATTTCTAGTCAAATTTTCTAAATATGCAAAAAAGGCCACTAAAATCCGGCAAAAGTACAGTGAAAATGGTAAAAATATTCCGGTTTTCCTAATAGCAAGCATCACAAGCAGCTGCAACCTCCATTGCACAGGCTGTTACTCAAGGGCCAATAATGCATGCAGTGATGATGTTCCTTCAAATCAGCTTAGCGGTGATGAATGGGGAAATATCTTCAGGCAGGCGAAGGAAATTGGAGTAAGCTTCATTGTTCTTGCCGGTGGAGAACCGATGATTAGGGAGGACGTCATAGTTAAGGCAAGCGAATTTCCTGAAATACTGTTCCCCATATTTACAAATGGAACAATGCTGAACGATGAGTATCTGAAACTGTTTGATGATAATAGAAATCTTGTCCCGATATTGTCCATTGAAGGGGATGAAAGAATAACCGATTCAAGAAGGGGGGCAGGTGTTTACAAGCAATTGGTTGATTCAATGGAATTGATGAGAATGAACAATGTCATTTTTGGTGCTTCGCTTACATTTACAAAGGGAAACATATCTTCTCTCGTTTCAAGGGAGTTCATTGATAAGTTGCATGATTTCGGATGCAAGGTGGTATTTTTCATTGAATATGTTCCTGTTAAAGAGGAAACTGTGGGGTTGGCACCCGGAGATGATGAAAGGGATTTGTTATTAAACGAAATCACCAAACTGCGCCGAGAGTATTCGGACATGCTGTTTTTGTCATTTCCTGGAGATGAAAAGACATCTGGCGGGTGCCTGGCTGCCGGAAGAGGATTTTTCCACATCAATTCCCATGGAGGTGCGGAACCTTGCCCGGCTTCGCCTTATTCTGATATGAATGTAAGGAATGCATCACTTCTTGAAGTCTTGGAGTCAAAATTATTTAAATCTCTTAGAGATGAGGGCATTCTTATGGATGAGCATGAAAGCGGTTGTGTTCTATTTGAAAATAAGGAAAAAGTTGAGAAATTATTGAATGACGGTTAATTGATGAGTTTATTATTTTGATTTTAACTATAGGTTTTATAAAGGAGAAAATAAAATATTAAATGTAGTGATTAGATGAAAGATATTGATGTTTTAATTGAAGCTTTACCATATATCAAAAAGTTTCATGGCGAAAAAATTTTAATAAAGTATGGTGGACATGCAATGGTGGATGATGAAGCAAAATCATCTACAGCTCGCGATACTGTTTTACTCAAATATGTAGGAATGAAACCACTTATCGTTCATGGTGGAGGTCCTGACATTTCCAGATCAATGGATAAGCTTGGAAAGGAACCTAAATTCATTAAAGGTTTAAGGGTAACCGATGAAGAAACTATGGAAATTATCGAAATGGTTCTTGTCGGTAAAATCTCAACAGACATTGTATCAGAACTCATCAAGCATGAAGGTCAGGCAATCAGCTTGTCCGGTAAAGATTCAAGCTTAATATTTGCCCACAAAAAGGGAGCAAGCAAAATCGATGAGGAAATCGTTGATTTAGGGCTTGTTGGTGAAGTGGACTGCGTTAATACAGATTTGCTTGACATGTTCTTGGAAAATGATTATATTCCAGTCATATCTCCAGTAGGTATCGCAGAAGATGGAACCAGTTTAAACTTGAATGCAGATACTGCAGCAGGTGAAGTTGCAAGTGCAGTCGGTGCTGAAAAATTGATTATCCTGACTGATGTTCCTGGTGTTTTAAGAGATCCTAAAGACCCAAGTTCTTTGATTCAAAAAATAAAAGTGGACGAAGTTCCTGCTTTAATTGAAGATGGCATCATATCTGGTGGAATGATTCCAAAAATAGAAACCTGCGTTAAAGCAATTGAAAATGGAGTCATATCCTGCCATATCATTGACGGACGTAAAAAGCACTCCTTGCTTTTAGAAGTATTTACCACTGACGGTATCGGAACTATGATTGTAAAATAATCATAGTCTTTTTTTTCTTTTTATTTTTCTATCGGTTTAATCAATATACTTTTTTTTTAAGATTTATACATTTCACGAAGTTCTCTTCTGAGAAGTTTCCATCCGTTTACTCTTGGAAGTTCATCTAAAGTAAATATCTTCTTTGGAACTTTGTATCTTGACAGGTTTTCACGTGCGTATTCGATTAGTCCTTCTTCATCAGCTTCATTTTCCCAAACAACGGCTGCAACAGGTATTTCTCCCCTATGACAATCATTTATACTAAAAATAGCTATTTCCTTAACAGCAGGATATTTTATTAGCACTTCCTCCACTTCTGTTGGATAGATTTTCCATCCGCTCATTACAATCATATCCTTTTTCCTGTCGGTAATGAACAAACGATTGTCCTCATCAAGGTAGCCTACATCTCCGGTCAAGAACCATCCGTCATCTAAAAATGATGCTTTTGTTTTTTCTTCATTTCCCCAGTAGCCTTTAGCAACTGCAGGACCCCTAAGTGCAATTTCGCCCTGCTCATAGTGAGGTATTGTCTTTGTAGGGTCATGTTCATCAACAATTTTGACTTCTGAAAAACAAACTGGATGGCCTACACTTTCAAATCTGTCGGCTTCCCAGTAGTCTTCCGGTCTGATAACTGTTCCGGTTCCTATAACGATTGTTTCTGAAAGACCATAAGCATTTATGATTGGTATCTGGTAAGTCTGGTGGAAGTCTTTCCATATCTTTTTGTGCAACGGACCTCCTCCGGAAATGATTTCACGAACGGTTTTCAGGTGTTTTCTTGCATCCATTGTAGTTAGGGAATGGATTACAGGAGGCATTCCGCTTAGGACTGTAACCTTTTCGGTCTCGCACAGCTCGAGATATTCATCAATATTGAACTGTTCGATTAAGATGTAATAAGCGGCTGCCCTTAGGGCTGAAATTGCCCAAGAAAGGCCAACATGGGCCATAGGGTAAATTCCTAAAAACACGTCATCTTGCTTTAGTGTCAAAACGTCGCATTCATTGTGGATTGCAGTAAAGTAATTTCCATGAGTAAGCATTGCTCCTTTAGGTTTGCCTGTTGTTCCTGAAGTGTACTGCAATTGACATAAATCATCCCAATCTGTGTTTTCAGCTTCCAGGACTTCACAATCTTTAAGACTGGAAATATTTTCAGGGATGTAAGTGGGGATATCGATTATATTCTTCGCTTCTATATCTGTAATCATTAATTTTGCTTGTGAATCGTCAACTATGTATTCAAGTTCTGATGCAGTAAAGACCCTATTTGTTGGGATGGCTATTGCGCCTATTCTCCATATGGCAAAAAGTGAAAACAGGTATTCCTCTGAGTTTTTCAGATAAATCAGAACTCTGTCACTTTTTTCGATTCCCAATTCTTTTAAGTCACGCCCGATTTCTGAAACTATTGATAATATTTCTCCTGAATTATATTTGTTGCCTGTTGTTGGGTTGTATAAAACGTCCTTATCCAAACGTTTTGAATTTGCATCTAAAAAAGTAGTGATATTTAACATTTAAATTAACTCCTTAACAATAGCTTTTGTTACATCCATTGTACAAGCGTCCCCTCCCAAATCAGGAGTCCTTATCTTGCAGTCTGCCATTACCTTTTCAACTGCATTTTTGATGTCGTTTGATATTTCCCATTCTCCCAGATAGTCAAGCATCATTGAAGCGGACAGTATCATTGAACATGGGTTTGCAATGTGTTTTCCCGCAATGTCCGGTGCTGAACCATGCACGGGTTCAAATAATCCGTTATGGTCTCCGATGTTTCCGGATGGTGCAAGTCCAAGTCCGCCCACAAGCCCGGCACTTTCATCTGAAAGTATGTCTCCGAACAGGTTGCTTGAAACGATTACATCAAAATTTTGGGGTTGTGTAAGCAGATACATTGCCATTGCATCAACGTAATAATCTTCAGATTTTATTTGAGGATATTGGCTGGCGATTTTATAGAAACTTTCCTTAAAGACGCCGTCGGTCTTTTTCAATACATTGCTTTTGTGAACGCAAGTCACCTTGCTCTGTTCCCTTTTGATGCAAAGATTGAATGCGGCCTTTGAAATCCTTTCTGATGCCTTTCTTGTGATGTGCCTTTCGGCAATCATTTTATTCTCATCACCGTATTCCACCTGAGAATAAAGGCCTTCTGTGTTTTCACGAACGATTACAAAATCAATGTCGTCACGAATGCAGTTGACTCCCCTGTATGATTTGATCGGTCTGATGTTGGCATAAACGTTCAATGCCTTTCTTAAGTTGATAATTGGGCTAGGCTGGCCGGGGGTTGATGTGGATGCTCCAAACAGCACTGCATCACTTTTGTTGGCCATGTCTATTGTTTCTTGAGGCAATGTTGTTCCATTTTTGTTGAAGCAGTCAAAACCTGCTTCACCATATTTAAAAGAGAATTCCAAATCCAGTTTATCGAGTAAAAACTCACAGGCATCCATTACTTCAAGGCCTATTCCGTCTCCACTAATTATCGCAATATCATACATTCTATTCACTTAACAATTTTTTCGTATATTAATAATATTTATTTTATTGTATTTAATGTTAGGTTTACTGTCCAAAAAATTTGTTCGTATACTATCGAAATACTTTTATATTACTAAAGTTATAATAATATATTAAGTACATAAATAAGTGCAGATTTCCTTATTGAATTTGTGAGGGATTAAAATGGAAGAGACTATCAATGAATTAATTGAATTATTAAACGATAAAGATGACTTTGTTGTTGAAGATGCAATGGGACAATTGGAATTGAAAGGTGCTGAAGCACTTGACCCTTTAATTGATGCATTATCAAGCAGAAAGAAAAATATCAGAATGCATGCAGCTACCCTTTTAGGAGCAATCGGTGATGAGAAAGCTATTAATCCATTAATTGAAACTCTTAAAGACAACAACAAATTAGTTAGAAGGGAAGCTTCTACCTCATTAAGCCGTATGGGCGAACCTGCAGTTGAACCTTTAATCGCTACTTTGGAGGATGAAGACTGGAGAGTAAGAGGTGCTGCAGCCTGGTCTTTAGGTAACTTGAATGATGAAAGCGCTATTCCAGCTCTTGAAAAATTGCTTGATGACGAATCAGGTTATGTAAGGCAGGGTGCACAAAGCGCTATAGATTCAATTAAGAAATAAATATTATTTCTTACATTTCTTTCTTTTATTCTCATTTAAATTGACATTATGAAAGCTTTTTGAATAATCACTCAATTTTTTTACTTATTTTATTATTTTTTCTGAACATTGTATATTATATTTAAAATATTAATGGATTTTTTCAGAATTTTTTTGAGTCGGAAGGTATTTTCCAACAACTTTATATACTACTATAATTATACTATAATACGGAAACCATATTCCGACTAAAATTTTTATTTCAAGGAGGGTTTGATTTGTGCGGAATCGCAGGAATAGTTTATAAAGATAAGAAATTACACGACATTGGAAATGATATGACCAACATGCTCCACCAACTGCAGCATAGAGGCCCTGATTCAGCAGGATACTCTATTTATGGTGGAACAGGACTTGAAGAAAACGAGTATATCCTAAAAATTCAAGTAAAAGAAAATGAAAAGCTACTCAAAAAAGTTAAAGACACAATTAATTTTTTAACTCCAATCAAAAACGATGCCATTTTGCCTTCTGTTGGAGATTCATTCATTTACAAATGTAAAATATCTTTAAATGACTTTTCCGAGCTGAAACCGTTAATTACAAAAGTCGACTTGATTGACGATGTGATAGTCATTAATGGAAGTCATGATTTTGAAATGATAAAGGACGTAGGTTCCGTACTTGAAATTGCAGACAGGTATGATGTAAGAACTGTAAAAGGAACACATGCGATAGGCCACACCCGTTTTTCAACCGAAAGTGGTGTTGACAGATACCATGCACACCCTTTCCAGACTTATATTGTCCGTGACATATCTGTAGTTCATAACGGTCAAATCACAAACTATTGGAAAATCAGAGATCCTTTAGAAAGGAAAGGCCATGTATTTGAAACATTCAACGATACTGAATGCCTTGTTCACTACATTGCCGACAAGCTTGATACAGGATACAGCCTGGAAGAAGCACTGGAACAGTCTGTAGAGGACATGGACGGGCCTTTTTCATACATTATTGGAACCCCAAACGGAATAGGGATAGCTAAAGACAAGTTAGGCTTAAGGCCGGGAGTAATGGCCGAAACTGATGATATATTTGCAATCGCATCAGAAGAGGTATCCCTAAGGGAAGTAGTAGACACACACCATGTTGAGCAAATCTCTCCTGGTGAAGTAATGGTATATGAGATGTAGGTGATTGGATGAATGTAATGGAAATAGATGCAGAATTGTTAAGCCCTCGTGAAATAAACTCACAGGTAAAAGCTGCTGCCTGCGAATATGACAAGATTATCATTAAAAATCCTAACGCTAAACATTACCTCATTGCCGGAGTTACAGAAGATGTTGAAATTGAGCTTGACGGCTCAGTAGGATATTTTGCAGGAAGCATGTGCGACAAGCCGAAAATCAAAATCAACGGAAATGCAGGTTGGTTTGTCGGAGACAATATCACCGATGGAGAAATAATAGTCGAAGGCTCAGGTGGTGACGGTGCAGGTCAGGGAATATACGGCGGCACAGTCATTGTAAAAGAGTCAGTCGGTTCAAGAACCGGAGAAATCATGAAAAACGGTACAATAATCATTGGAGGAAACTCCGGATTCATGACAGGAATTTTCATGATGGGTGGGCGCATCATAATATTGGGTGATGTCGGCGATGATGTCGCAGAATCCATCATACGTGGTGTAATCTATGTCAAAGGAGAAATCAAAAGTTTAGGTTACAATGCAAAGCTAGAGGAACTAACATTTGAAGATACATTGGAGCTGGAAGAGACTTTAACCAAATATGGCATGGATGTTGATGATTATTCAGAGTTTAAGAAAATTGTTCCAGAAAGTACAAGGCCATTTTACGGTCATTAGGAGTGTTTAGATATGCCATATAGAGTAGAAAGAAATCCTGAATTATGCAAAAAAAATTTTGGCCGTCCAGGATGTTGCTGGTATTTATGTGATGACAGGGATGAAAAAATATGTGGAAGATGTTTTTCATGCTTTAACAATTGCCCTCATGGAGTTTATGAAATCATTCAGGGTGATCCGTATCCATTGAATCAGGAAAAATGTGTAGGGTGCAGAATCTGCCTTGAAATGTGTCCGAACCGTGCAATTGAAGTGAACGCGATTCCGGAAGATGCAAGACAAGGATGGGGATTCCCGGACATTGTTGAAATTGTAAGGCAGGCACAGACAGCTTCATATAAGCTCAGAAGTACCGGTGCCTTAAGGAAAATACCTGACTTCGATGATTTGGTGGTCATTCCGGCTCAGGTTTCAAGACCTCCTATTGACAAATATCGGGAACCTTGCGGAACAGATGTTGTTTTGGGGGACAGATTTGCGGAAAATCCTATAAAAATCGATACTCCAATCATGATTGGGGCAATGTCATTCGGGGCTCTTTCAAAAGAGGCAAAAATGGCTCTGGCTATTGGGTCATCTCTGGCAGGAACAGTCACAAACACTGGTGAAGGCGGAATGCTTCCTGAAGAGAGGGAATTGGCAGATAAGTTGATCGCCCAATACGCATCAGGAAGATTCGGTGTTTCTGCAGACTATCTCAAAAAAGGGGATGCAATTGAAATCAAGATAGGTCAAGGGGCAAAATCCGGAATGGGAGGACACCTCCTAGGTGAGAAAGTAACAGCAGAAGTGTCAAGAATCAGAAACATTCCTGAAGGTTCAGATGCTCTTTCACCTGCAAGGCACATGGATATAGTAGGGCCTGAAGATTTAAGCATGAAAATATCACAATTACGTGAAATAACTGATTGGAAAGTTCCTATCATGGTCAAATTCGCATCAGGAAAAGTTGCATCAGATGTAAAAATTGCAGCGAAAGGTGGCGCTGACATAATCGTTGTCGACGGTATGCAGGGCGGTACCGGTGCAGGACCTGAAGTTATTATGGAACATTCAGGAGTCCCATCCATCGCATCAATCGTGGAAGCTGATATGGCACTTAAGGAAATCGGCTTGAGGGACCAAGTGAGTCTGGTTGCAGCTGGGGGTGTTCGTTCAGGTGCCGACCTGGCAAAAGCCATTGCACTTGGAGCGGATGCGGTTTATATTGCAACTGCAGCATTGATTTCAATCGGCTGCAGGGTTTGTCAAATGTGTTATACCGGAACATGCAGAAAAGGAATAGCTACACAGGACTTGTCCCTAAGACACAGGCTTGACTATAAGGAAATGGGCAAAAACGTAGCCAATTACATCAATACAATGACTGATGAGGCATGCATGCTGGTTCAGCAAGCTGGAAACACACACATAACCAAATTGGAAAAAGAGAATTTAAGGTCACTTAGCCTGGAGGCATCAGCATTGACTGGCGTTCCTATGGCTGGTGTAGGTAGAATTTAGGGATTGAGTTCTCTAAATTATTCTATTTTTTTAAAAAAAAGTTAGGAAATATTGTCTAGGTGACAATATTAACTTAAATATTTAATTTCTAATGTATTTTATAATTAAATATGCTCCGAGAATTGCGCTGAATACGAATCCGATGAATCCTATTGCGGATACGTCCCAAACTTTTGGACCTTTATCTGCCAGGATTGCAATGGATGAACCTATAAGCAATGCAGCCACAATCAGTGAGATGGACAATTGGTTTTTCAAGTCATCCAAACCGGTATGGTTCATATTTAATTCCAATTCACCTTTTTCGACCTTATCGAGAGTGCTGTTGAGTCTGTCAGGTAAATCTTTTAATAAATGTTCGATTTCAATAATATAGTTAAATCCGCCGCCAACAATGTTTCCAGGCTCAAATTTACTTTTAATCATATCTTTAGCGAATTTTTCAAGTTCTCCGGTAAGATTGAAGTGTGGGTCTAATTTGTCTCCAGCCTCCTCGATGAGGATTATTCCTCTTCCAATCATTACGAATTCTCTTGGAAGGACGATGTTGTGGTTAATCATAACATTCATCAAATCATCAAAAATACCATCCATTTGGTCCATATCGACGCCAATGTAAGAATTCAACAGGTCATCGACATCTTCTTTGAACTCATCAGTGTTCTGCTCAGGGGTGATGATTTTCATATAGAGCAACTGATTGATTAAATGATGTGAATTACCATCTAAAAGAAGCAATATCAATTGGGCGAAGTTGGATCTGAAAGTATCATTTACAACACCCATCATTCCGAAATCGATGTAACAGAGTCTATTGTCACGAGTTACAAACAGGTTACCTGGGTGTGGGTCCGCATGGAAAAATCCATCAATTAAAACTTGTTTTAAATATGATTGTGTTCCATACTGGGCAATTTCAGTATTGTTGATGCCCTCAATTTCCTTACCGTATAAATCAGGCAATTCATATCCGTCAATGAGTTCCATAGTAATGAGTTTGGAACTGCAGTATTCCGGATATACTTCAGGTATCTTGATATATTCAATGTCTTCAAAGTTTTTGGTTATTTTTCCAATGTTTTTAACTTCTTCCATGTAGTTAAGTTCTTTAAAGATTGACCTTTCAAATTCCTTAGCCATTGCAGGCAGGTTATATGTCCTGGATTTGGTAACGTATTTATCCACTGTTCCGGCTAGGTTGTTCAATATTTTCACATCAGGCACAATAACGTCATAAATGCCCGGTTTTTGGACTTTAACAGCAACTTCCATGTCTGTTTCTTTTAATGTTGCCTTATAAACTTGTCCGATTGATGCGGAACCGAGAGGTTCTTCATTGAATTCAGAGTAGACTTCTTCCAATGGCCTTCCAAGTTCCCCTTCAATAACTTCCCTTATTTCGTCAAAAGGAGTGACTGGAGTATTGTCTCTTAGCAATTTCAAATCATCAGCGATTTCATTACCGACCATATCCGGCCTTGTGGCTAATAGCTGACCTAACTTAATGAATGCTGGACCTAACTCTTCCATCGCATACCTTAAGTCTGAAATTTCAAAGTCTTCATCGACTTCGTCTTTCAACAGTTTTGCTAAGTGATGTCTTTTAGCAACACCTATAATTTCATCAAAACGTTTTCTTGCAACTTTTTTTTCCTTCTTTTGCCATAGAATCATTTCCTTTTTAATTTAGGATATTTTTAAAAAAGTTTCGAGAGACCTCAAAAATATTCAACGGTTATTTTTGCTGTTCTGCTGACTGTTTTATAAGTGCCATCTCCAGCAAAATTTATTCTTATTCGAAAGCTCCTTTTTTTATTTGTGGTTACTTTTGCAGCTGCAACACCTTGAATTTGTTTAGATGAATTATTTTCAGTGTTGAGTCTGAAAGTAATTTTTTTTTAAGAACTTTTCCTAAACATATTAATATTTTTATTGAATGTTTATATAAATATCAATTTTAACTGAAGATATCCTGTTTTTTTTCAGTAATGTGCTATAAATTTTAATATTGTAAAATATTATATTATTTTAATTATATGATTATTAATTTTATATAATTGTTTAATTTTTATTTAGATTTATTATTTTTTGCAAAATTAATTGGAAAATTTTTCTATAAATAATAAAAAAAGATAAAAATATCAATCAAATGTAAATTTTTAAATCATAGTAAATGTCATTTTCGCATTTAATCTGCATAACTCATTCATGATTTTTTTTCGATTGGAGTTAGGGAAAATGAACGTTGTCATTTTTTTTATTAAAGAATTATCATTTTCTTTTAAAATCAGGAGGCAATATTATTTTCATGTGCATGTGAAAGTAATGTTTGCTGATTGTTAACTTTTTTCTTATTAATGTAAAAAATATTCACCATTTCTATTTTTTTTCAAAACA
>NZ_CAMVEE010000010.1 GCF_947166415.1 uncultured Methanobrevibacter sp.
CATACTTGACATATTTGTTTACCCGACACTTTTTGTATAAAATGCTCATATAAAAATTGGTCAAAACGAATATATTAAATTTGTCAAATAGGAGTAAGTTTCCACCAACCAAGTAGAGCACATGATAATTTAATATATAATATTTTGGTCATGAGAGTATATTAAAGTAAGTATTGATTGCAGATTGTCGGATGAATAAAGTTTAATATTTTTGAAACCGGATTTTCTTCGTGACTGATGAAACAAACAATTCATGATGATGAATACGCATTTTAAAAAACTGGAATAAATATAACTGCAGGACGCGAAAATAATATGTGAAAGAATATCCTCTGTGTTTGATTAGGAGAATTAAGGATATACTTTCATTAAAGCGATTGGATTAAATTGTGTTATTTATAACTCTTATATCCTCAGTCAAGTCATAATTAGATATTGTATTACCAACTATATTGATTACATATGGATAATTAAAATTAAATAATATGGTTGTTTTTATTCTTCCTACTTCAGAATAAGCATATGCATTAAAACAGTAAGGTAAACTTCTATGTTCAGTAATATTTTCATATCCTTTCATTCTGAGATATTCTTTTAATAAAAATGTATTCCTTTTTGCATTATTGTCAAAAGCATAATCTCTATACTTCATAACATATATTTCAGATTGCCTATCATTTTTTGATAAAGCTACAATGGATGAATAAGATTCATCACTACTAGGATAACTTCCTATATCATAATAGTCTGGACAATCAAAAGATAAACCATTTTTATTAATATGTCTTGTATTCATTTTATTTCCTCCAGTTACTTTTCCATTACTAAAACTATAACCACAGAATCCACAATTGATGGCTGATCCATTTAATTTATGGCCACATTCAGGACAATATTTTGACTTATTATATGAAGTATAACTAAAATTAGATGATGAATATCCTGGATATTCATAATTACAATATGGACATTTTTTTGCCACTTCATTAATTCTATGATTGCAGTTAGGACAATTTTTCCATTTAATGCCTGAAGTTTTGTTAAAAGTATTTGCAGGTCTTTTGGCTTGGTTACTTGCATGTGAATTTTGTGGGTTATTTGAATTGCTTCCACTAAATAACGCACAACCTACTACAATAATTAATATTATTGCTATTATTAATAGTATTGACATTATTTGTCTCCTTTTAAATATTTAATTTTTAAAATTAATTTAATTATTTTTGTATTGGATTATGATAATTAAAATTGTTTATAAAAATTAATTAATCGAAAATTGTCTTATTGGTATAAGTTATTGGTCCATATTACATTCAGAACATACGACCCATACAATACCACATACAAAAATCAATCCTATCAAAGCTAACATATTTTATCACCCTATCTAAAATCTTACATTTAATTTTGTAAATCTGAACATGAAGATGCACAGACACCAACACAGACTAATAAACCTATAAATGCTAATATTGCAACCATACTATCACCAAAACATCATGTCTAACATCATAAATACATAAATATATCCAAATCCAAATAATAATCCAGTTATTAATCTTCGCAAATTATTGCTTAAATAGGAAGTATGTTTTTGAACTAAACCATCAACAATCATTGGAATCCATAAAAGAATCATCAAATAAAAGTTTTCAAATTGTACTAATAATGAAAAAGGCAATCCAATTAATACACCAAATATTATTCCACTACAACGGGCACAAAATGGAAACTGATATTTTCCAATGAAAAAACTTCTTTCAGGCTTTTGATGACATAAATGACTTCCAATTTTAAATACAAATTCATAAATGCCCATAAACCAATACTTCCATAATTTTTTAATAATACCGTATTATTATTAATTTATGTATAATTTCTTCAATTATTAAGTTTAAAATCCTATATATATATATATATATCGATTTTGTTTTTTTAACATCATTAAGCTATTATTTTTAAATAATAATGAAATTAAGATTTTTATTAAGATTTACATTAATTTTCCATTGAGCTATGAATTTGAATTTGAGAAGATTGTTGTATGTTAAAAAATTAGTTAAGGATATATTTTAACTACATTAAATTTATTACTTATTTTATATAAAAATTATAATAAATAATATAATAAAATATTTTGGAAATGATTATCATGGGACTTACTGATTATATCAAAACAAGATTGCTGAATAATCGTGTAGAACAGTATAATACTAAGCGTAGCTATTGGGGTGAAGATGAAAGGCAGCCTAGAACTGATGGGATAAATACTGGTCTTGACTTGCCTGATGTGCTCCCTCCGGTAATTAATAAGACAATAGCTAATGCTCGTTATGCTGTTAAGCTTGACGGTTATACTTCAGGAATTTTGAAAAATAGAATTGATAAGGCTAATGTTAATATGGTGCTTGTTGATAAGGAAAATAAGTTATCTCAAGAGCAGAAATTAACTTTAATTTTATGGGCTCGGAAAATTGACATCAGCCAAGTAGCTAAAAATATTCTGCAAGGTGGAATGGTTGATGGGGAAGGCCTAATTAAACCTGTGCAACGTTGGGATAAAAGTATTGGAAAATATGTTAAACCTATCTTTTTAGAAATTGGAGCACATGGCTATGGATTAAAGAAAGAGTTTAATGATGATAATGAAGTGCAGCTATATCTTCATGAAATGCCTAAGGATATTGTTGCTGGATCTCCTGAAGAGTTCGCTAATTATGTTAGTGTTGAAGAGGGAACATTAACGGTTAAGTACGAACCTGAAGAGGTTATTAACTTCATGTATAATGAAATCTACTGTGAAGCTCAAAGCATTATCTTAAATTGTCTTGATGATATTTATCATAAATGTAATTTGGAGAGAAACCAGGTAGAGAGAATTAATAAGGATAATATTATTGAAGTTAAGCCTGCGATGGATGCGAACGGTCAACCGTATATTACTGAACTTTCATCCACTGCTAAGGAAAATCTTTATGCTGATTATGGAACTACTGCGGGAAGTAATGTAGCTATTGTACCTCCAGGAATTGAATCTAAAATCCTTGGGGGTAACAACTACCAGTCTGACTATACTAGGCAAACTGAAATATTTAGGAATAATATTTTAAGGACTTTTGTAACTCCGCAATCTCAAGCGGGTAATGAAAAGTCTAATCAGAATGTGGCCGAGTACATTAACGATTCGGCTATTACAGGTTTCATTGTTAATGTGGCCAATGACCAGAAATGGGTGTTAAAGTATTGCAATCAGCTATTGAACTTGCAGTTGGAGTTAATGGGTATTAGTGAAACTTTAGATATTTATTTCAGCTATTCAAGAGATGATGTTTTAAGATACATTATGGAACTTTCTTCTGAAGGTGATGAGATTTATAAAAACTATTTAAGTAACTTTGAAGAGGAACAGCCTGTTGGTGAAAGGATTGTAACTGAAAGTGGTGTTGAAGTATAATAAATATTTATATAAAATAAGTAATAAAATATATAATAAATAATATAATAAAAATGTGATAATGATGAGACATGAACTTTTTGAAGTCGGATCCTATGACTACTCCGACCTGGACGATAGACTTGACAAACCTGTTGAATGGACTGAAGATGATCTAAAGCTAATAGCTGAAAATTACCGTGGAGGAATTCCACTAACTTCAGAACATGGCAATATCTACGTTGGCATTGGAAATAATATTGAATACGAGGAAGGAAAGCTATTCATTGAAGTTCCGGATGAACTGGATATGGAAGGAAAAGGATTATCTCCTAAAGTTGATGTCTTATTAAAAAATAATGGAGATTCATTTGGAATTGATACTATGAGCTTAATAGACGTAGGCGTTACTAAACACCCAAGAAAAATAAGACTTTTGAATTCTGAAATAACTGGTGAAACTGGAAATCCAAATCCAGAACCAACACCTCAAGCACAGCCACAGCCACCTGCGAAAGACACTAATGTAGCAACTAGCTTATTGTTAGAGAAGTTGCAAGGTAAGGATGCTGAGATTGGAAAGCTTCAGGATGAAATAAATAATCTAAAAGAAGAATCTAAAAAATATGATGAGATAAAAAAAGCTATTGAAGAAAATAAGGAATTCATAGATTCTAAAGATGACATTCTAAAAGAATTATCTGAATTAAGAAAAGCTGAAAATGAAAGGAAAATAAAAGAGTACGAAGCTAAGTATAACTTTAACTATAATGAGAATGCTCAGGATAAAGAGATAATAGATAAGCTATTGTCCGGTGATGTTGATATGGAGCTGATGGAAAAGCTAGCTGAGAGAAGAATAAAAATTGAAGCTAGTAATGATGGTTCCACACCTGGAGGAAGAAATCCTGCAAACTCTGGTGATGTAGGTGAAACTGGAGAAACAGGAAGCGCCGGAGATGAGAATGCACCTTCTTTCACAACCCGTGAAGAATATAATAAGATATTAAAAGATATGGGTTTTAACCGCACAAGAATTTAGCTATGATGGTGTTTTAATTGCTTTTTCACCGGAGTTAAAAATTTTTGATATGTAGGAAAACTCGTTATTCATAATCGGGGAGAAGTTGTTTTTACTTCTCCTTAACTATCTTGCATTGAAACCCTTAATGCCTAATTAAGGGGGGACAAGCCCCCCCCCTTTAATTACCCATGAGGCCAATGCAAGGAATTAAAGTTTATCAAAACTTAACCCTCGAACCGACCGGTAAACGGTCGGTTCTTAAATTTGACGAATTCATCTATGCCAAATTCATAAACTCGGAACAGGGGACAAGCCCCTGTTCCTCGGGCGTGACATGGCTATTATTGTTAGATCTATAGTATTGGCCTTTCGCTTACGCTCAAGGCGTCCAGTCCTCGCTTTCGCTCGGACGGAACATAATCTTTTATTAGTTGTCTACCTACACAACCCCAACAAGAGTCTATTCTATCCTATAGTATTGCTCGCCAATTCTATTCACCCAGGCCTCCCACAGATGCCTCCCTTCGGTCGGCATCGGGTCGGCCTGGGCGAATTGGCTCGCTTATAACATGAGTACGGCAAGACATCATGACTCCAAGGAGACTCATTCTTTTTTTAAAATTGCAATCATTTAAATTAATAAAAATTTTTAAATATAAAATTAATCCATAGTTATTATTATGTGTATTTGTGTAGTAGCATCCCCAAGATTATAAAAGACTTTTTTTAATACCAAAAACTATCTTAGAACTTTTGGTCAGGTAAACACCATTAGCTACTGCTTTCGATAGTTTTTCAAAATTCAACACTTTAAACAATTTATTAAAGGAGACTAATCTTATGGGAGATTCTATTAAACAAGAAACACAAGGAGTAAATTTACTGAGGGGAAACCCTAAAAAAGCAGTCATGAAATTATCATTGCCATTAATGCTGTCAATGATGGTAATTTCATTGTATAATATCATCGATTCATTCTGGGTAGCTGGACTCGGTGCAGACCAGCTTGCAGCGGTCGGATTTGTAATACCATTGGAATTTTTAATAATAAGCATAGGAACAAGCCTTGGTGCTGGAATAACATCCGTCGTTTCCAAATACATCGGAGAGAAAAACGATAAGCTAGCAGACAATTCCGCAGCCCATGGAGTGTTACTGTCATTGATCTTTTCAGTTATTGTAACAGTAATTTTTTCAGTATTTGCAAAAGAACTGCTAATGCTGATGGGGGCAAGGGGTCCTAGTTTAGGATATGCTCTTGACTATGGCCATATCTATTTTATCGCTAGTATATTTGTAGTAATGCCGAATGCACTGTACGGACTTTTAAGATCCGAAGGAGACACCAAAAGGACAATGTATGTCATGGTTCTCTGCGCAATTGTAAACATGGTGCTTGATCCGATTTTCATATACACTTTCAACATGAAAATGTTTGGAGCGGCCTTATCAACAATCATTTCATTAGCTATTGTCCTTGCAATAATAATATATTGGATTTACATAAAAAAGGACACATATCTGAATCCTACATTGGCAAATTTTGATTATGAATCATTTATCATTAAAGATATGCTTAAGGTGGCCATTCCGTCAATCTGTGAGATGATATTCATAACATGCATTACGGCGATAATGCATTTCATAATCCTGGCAGTTTCAACAACTGATTCGGTTGCTGTATTTGAAAACGGCTGGAGAATGGTGACATTAGCCACTGAACCTATGATGGCAATATCAACAGCATTAATTTCAATAGTCGCTGCAAACTACGGCGCAGGGAACTTCAAAAACATGAAAGCTGCATATGATTATGCCATGAAAATAGGAACGCTGCTTGGAGTGGTGGCACTCGTAATCTTTTTAGTCTTTGCACCACAAATAGCATACATATCTCATATGGCGCAAGCTCAAGACTTTTGGAACCGACAATTGAATTTTTCCACATATTCGCATGGTTCTTTATAGTATTTCCAGGAGGAATCATTTCAACATACGTATTCCAGGGGCTGGGCAAAGGAACACATTCACTGGCCTTTACTATTATTCGTGAGGCAATATGTGCAACAGTCTTTGCAGTGCTCTTTGGAATAGTATTTGATTGGGGAATAAATGGAGTATGGTTCGGAATACTTGTAGGATACACAATCGGAGGATTAATAGCCATTGTCTATGCAAATAATTATCTAGGAAAAATGGTGAAAGCATGAAATATAAAATAACAGACATCAAAGCTGATGAATTGCCCTTCGGCGATTTTTTAACATCAAGATACTCAATGACAGTTAGAGTTAAAGCAGAAGAATGTTATGAAATGTCCAAAATGGAAAACATTCCTTTCTTTAATCTGACAGCTGCCTGCATTCTGGAAGCAATAAATGAAATACCTGAATTCAAATTAAGAATCAAGGACAGTGATATCATTGAATATGACCACATCAATGCAGTAAGTCCGATAATGCAGGAAGATTATAGCATTCGTGAAATTGAGATAGTTCCCCCGTCCGAGTTTGAAGATATCTATAAATGGAATGATTATGTTGAAAACAAGAAAGCAAACATTGAGGACAATCAGTTTCTGGTTGAGCCTATGATGAGAGATGAGCTTCCAATTGCAAACTTGTCTTGCATTCCATGGATTGACTTTGATTCAATGACAAACATCATCGCAAGTCCAAATCAGATAATGCCTGTAATCAGCTGGGGAAAACTGGTTGACGGTAGAATACCAATTTCTATGACTGCAAGTCATGTGTTTATATTCGGATGGCATTTCAAACTGTTCTATGAAAAGACAGAAGAATATTTAACAAATCCTGAAAGGTTATTTGAAAAATAATCCATTCAATTTCCTTTTTTAATTTTAGCATAATCTGTAATTTAAATCAACAACTACATTTTAGTTTCCATTTCCTGAAACATATTTCACATTAACGGCAGGCATTGTTAATGTTGGTTTCATCTAAAAACTTGCATATATATCGGGAAAAAAAGTAATCGTTATTCCAGATATCAAACCGTTAATGTTATTACTTATTTTATTATATAATTTATATAAAAAGGATAATAAAATATTAAT
The DNA here is from genome assembly GCF_947166415.1 of uncultured Methanobrevibacter sp. GTDB lineage: Archaea > Methanobacteriota > Methanobacteria > Methanobacteriales > Methanobacteriaceae > Methanocatella. The sequence goes on from NZ_CAMVEE010000010.1 coordinate 7,537, forward strand.
CATGACATTGCAGAAAAAATTACAAATCAATATTGTCATGAGCAATTACAACCAGAGGAGCAGTAGCTATTCATCCAGCTATGATTATATCTTCTTGGACAATCTAGCCAGCAGTTCTTATTCCAATCTTTTCAGAAGTGATTTGAAAAACCTGAAAATCAAAACAATTGGTGGTAGTGAATGTCAGGCATTATACATTCCAACTTACGGATCACAGCCTGCGGCCATTTTAGTTAGAGTTCCGGTTGGCCAGATTTCACAAACCACAAAGCTATTGCTGGACGTCCATGATACAGGAACAACCTTCTCAAGCACATTATCAACTGGAGGGGATGTGTTAATGTTTGATGCAAACTCTGATACATACTCACAATTTTTCATGAACTACTCAGGTTTATCATCAAACAATGACTCAACAGATGGAGGTCATTTTCTTAGAGCTAGATTTGTTCCAAACCTTGAAGGAACTTCTCCAACTGATTTAATTACAACATTTGCTTCAGGTCAATCTTTAAGTAACAACCGTGTTACTGTAGCCAGATTTAAACGTATTGGGGGAAATGTTGATGTTAATGATAATGCAACATATCATGGTTCAACTTTTGGAAATGTCATGATGCAAGCTGATGGCAGTCTCACAACTTATGGAGTAGATACGAAAGGCACAATATGCTACTGGGCAGATGAGGAAAAGGACTATTGCATGTTTAATGGTGCTGAGACTTTAGTAATGGCAAGTTCCTTTGATGCTTATGCTTCAGGCAGTGACGAGGAGGGAAATTATAAACAATATCACCGTCACGGCCGTGTAGGTACAGGAACCTCAAACAGCTCAGATTACCTGGAAGGATTCAGCAGAAACAATACTGGTAAGATTTATGAAACCAATTATGCGGAAATTCAAATCTCTCCAACATTTTATGCTACAACTGATTTCGAAGATTTCAATTATGTTGATCTAAAATGGTTGTTAGTATTTCCATCTCCATTGTTTGCAGCCAATGGAATTCCTCAAGTAACAGTAACAAAAAGAGATAAAACTGGAATTCGCCTATATAAAGGAAGTCATGAATACACTAAGGCCTACAAAGGCTCAACGTTAATGTGGGACGCTAATGATAGTGACATGGACGATACTGGACTTCATATTCCAGATAAAATAATTAATCATAATTGGGATTGGGTGTTTTAAAATGATTATAGATTATGATGACGCATCAACAATCGGACATGGCCGTGGATATCCAACTGGCCTCGAACATACAGAGAAAATGGACGTAATAGCTTGCCTTCTTGATGAGGGCGAAAGAACATATGTTAATGATGAACATACAGCTTGGATTTGTTCCAATCAATGTGCAGTCGGTGATATGGTGACTTTAGACATGTCCTCAACTATGGAACATACAATAGTTAGGAAAGCCCAGGCAGGCGAATTGGCTTTCGGTTATCTTTTAGGTAAAGTTCAGGTTAAAACATCTGGATTAACATTAGTTGCTGTGGCGGTATTGGGAGATGTTTTCAGATTGAAACTCAAAAGGCCAGTGGCTGAAGATATATTGCCGAATACCCGGATCTACATTGACAGTGACGGCGAGTGCAATCCAGTCGAAGGTCATGACTTAAGGATGTTGTCAATCGTTAATCTTCAAGAAAATGAACATACGGATTACATTAGAGTCTATAGACAAATGTCTGAAGTTGAAATGTATCCTGAATCTCAGAACTGTATTGATCTTGGAGATTGCAGTTTTGAACAGGATGAGATAACTCATGTCGTTAATATGATTGTACCTTCAGAATCTAACATTATGGCGCAGGCCAATTATGTTAAGGATGCAGAAGGCGTTACCTATTGTGAGCTTCCGGATGTAGCTATTGTAAATAATGTAAGGTTCGTATGGGAAGATAACAAGTTATACATGGAATGGGAAGGTTGTGATGATGGCCAAAGTATACATTTTATATAAAATAAATAATAATTTATATAATAAAATATATAATAAAAAATATAATATTATTAGTGAGGGAATAACATGACAATAAGGAAACTGGTAGGAACTTTAGAAAACAAAGGACCATACATCGACCAGTCAACAGGCCACTGGTTCTACTGGAACGGCACAAGATACGTCGATAGCGGATATCCTTACGCTGTTAAACCCATTATAGAATTCAAAATAGAAAACGGCATATTATATTATTCAATAACTTGGGAGACACAATGAAATACATCAAATACTTTGAAACAATCAAGGAATACGAATCCTGGATGAGCATCGAAGAAAACGCTGAAGAAGTATACAGGTCTGAAGAAAAGATGTGCGTTGATGGAGTAATCATCAGCCACACATACAAAGACTTTGAAAATCCAATAGCAATAGGTGATAATCAATGATTTACGAATGGTTAGAAGCAAACAGAAAAGACATTGACATTTTAACTTCATTTCTTGTTACAGCTATTCCAGTTATCATGTTATATTCAGAAGCATTAGGCATAAGTGAAAACACTGTTCCTTATTGTATTCTCATGATAATCTTAGGTATAGCTAGTCATTACGCAAGTAGAATAAGAGGAGAAGGAGATGTTGAAGACGCAAAACAAAAAGCTAAAAGAGTTTTGGGTTTCCCTGAAGAACAATAAACTTCTCTGGAGGATATTGTTATCATGAACAAAATAAAAAAGAAGATACTCATCTGCAACTTTACCAAAACAATTTCAAGTGCTGTTTTAACAGCGATAGCTATCAACATCATAATGACCAATGCAACAAAGTATGCTTTAATCGAAGGACTATTGCCATTTACATTGGCCATCGTTATTGTTGCATTAATTGACATTTATGAGTATAGATGTGAGCGTGAAGACAAGATAAATTTGGATGAACTGGAAGATAGAATCAAAAAGTTGGAAGGTAATGTAGATGGCGAAAGGTAAAATTCTAATTGCTGTTCCAACATTTGAAAATATCAAACCTGAGTGTTTCAAAAGTATCTATGGTCTGACAAATCCTAAGAATTTTAATCTTTATTTCGATTATGTGAAAGGATATGACTGTGCACGTGCAAGAAACGAAATAGCCAAACTAGCAATCAAGCATGAGTTTGACTATGTGTTAATGGTGGATTCAGATGTCAGTGTTCCAAAGGATGCTCTTATTAAGCTATTGGAATGTGAAACAGACATTGCTTTAGGATGGTATTTCAAAAAGAGAACAAGAACAGATGAGTCTGTTATCTTTGATTTTGGAAAGGATTTCAACAATCAAAATATGATCTATGGAAAAACATTAATGGAAGCTAATGATCACTTTGACATTAAAGGAGGTGGCCTTGGAATCAGTCTCGTTAATGTTAATGTCTTTAGAAAAATGGCATTTCCATATTTCAAATATGTAATCTATGGGAATGACACAATACTTTCTGAAGATTTATATTTCTGCAGTGAAGCCAGAAAATACGGAATGAATATCAAATGTAACCCAAAGATTAAAGGAAATCACATATATGAGGTGAGTGTTTAAATGCAAGACCAGATCGTTTTATTGGAAGGAAGAAAAGAAGTCACTACATTTTTACTCGATGATGGAGATATAACCTCAAAAGATGTAGTAACAGAAACAGGACAAAGCATAGGCTATGAATACACAAATAAACTTTATCCTGAAGATACAGTTATAATATCTCCAAATTCACAGATAGGAAAAGAGATGGTGAAAAAATACGCTGGCAGTGATGATGAAGTGCCAATAGGTATTGTCGTTAATGATCCTGTTGTAATGGACAGTGGCCAGAGAAAAGCAAGTGTGTTAGTGTTAGGTCAACTATACAGACTCAAACTTGCCAGTGGAATTAGTGATATTTCACCTGCTGATAAAATTGCTTTAGGTGAAAACGGAGCCATCAAATCAGATGACGGTGAATTTTTAGCATTACATCCAGTTGAAGATTCAGATGAATACAATTACGTTAACTGTTTTAAATTAGCTAGTGGTAGTTCCGGTGAAACCGGAGCAACTGGTGAGAAAGGCGAAACAGGTGATACCGGACCTGCCGGACCAAAAGGAGATACTGGAGATACTGGTGAAACCGGTGCGAAAGGAGATACTGGAGACACAGGTGCAACAGGTAATGACGGCACCAGTGTTGAAGTCTATAAAGACTCTGCACACAGACAAATCATATTTTCAGGTGAAAATTCAACAGCCATCATCCAATTCAGTGAAATAACTGGACCTGCCGGTGAAACCGGAGCAACCGGTGAAAAAGGTGATACTGGAGCAACTGGAAATACTGGAGACACAGGACCTAAAGGTGACACTGGAGATACTGGTGCAACAGGGCCTAAAGGAGATACAGGAGATACTGGAAATACCGGACCTAAGGGAGATACAGGTGATACAGGTGATACTGGTGCTACAGGTGCAACAGGACCTGTAAATCTCGCAAGTACATTAGACACTACAGACACAACCAATGCCATCAAAAATGCACCAGTAGCTACAGCTATTGAAAACCTGCAAACAAGTATTGGAACAATAACAACCACACAGACTGCCAACTTGAACCTATTGGGGAGCTAGCTAAATGACTTTCACACCACCTGACTTTTCACAAATACTGGCCAATGAACAGACAATGAACACCAGACTGATGACACTCAGAAGCAATTTAAGAACTGGACTCACAAATGCAGGAATTAGCTATGAACAGTCTGACACTATCAATCAATTGATTGACAGGTATGAAATCCTTCCGATATTCAAGACAGATGCTAATGTCAATCCGAATACTGCCGGAAAACTTGGAACAATGTATAAACTAGCCAATATCAGTGATGCAACATGGTCAAGTGCCAGCAATGGAAAATACCATGCAGATTATACAAGAGATACTACTCAAGACCAATTTACGGAAAACGGATGGTATTATACAGCAGCATTTGGAAAATTCATCACAACACCCGGAACATATTACTATGGAGACAATAACGGCTGGAGAATTGAATCCAAGTTCAACATAACCGATGGATGGAATGGACTGATGGGAATAGGATTCATGATAGATGCAAATTACTCAGAGTCAGGACTGGTTAAAGACTACAACACAGGAGGGTACACAGGAACATTCATAGGTTCCATTGGAGGATATCCTGGAGTATTTTCACTTGATGACGGATGGGGAAATCAAAGAAGTTCAACATATGATCATGATCACCCGTTCGCTTCAGGAACAATGATACTGGAAAAAGGCGATGACTATGAGATGAGCTACCTTTTCAAGGACACAAGTGGCAATGAATTAATATCTGGAACATGGGATCCATTTGACACATGGAATTCAGATGAAATAGTCTTTGGAGCATACGGATCAGTTGCCTACAAGACAAGCAGCCATACAACCTGTAATACATGGGAAACCAAAATATATTATGAACCAGAATAGGGAGGTGTTATAGTGAGCATAGCCAGCAATGTTATTTTAGAAAACACAAGACTCGGAACTACACGAACAAAAATCAGAAACAAGCTGACAGAGTATAATATCTGGTGGGACAATTCATTGACAATATTTGAATTAGTTGAAAGACTTGTTATGATGTTTGGAGTGACAATATTGAGTACTGTAAAATCAAATATAGTTACTCCTGGAGGTTTTGAATATAGTGTAACATTGGAGGACGATGGTATTCCGGTTGACTGGTGGATTAATGGAGTCCACAGCACTGTCAGAACAGATGCCAATGGAAAATCAGCAATTACAGTGCAATATGTTCAGGATGCAACAGGAACTGTTGTTTGTAAAGTCGGAAAAAAGGAAGTCATAAACATCAATTATTCCTGCGTTCCATTTGAAAGCTTTTCAGATTACGCATGGAACTATGAACCTGAAAACTTTGACATTGTCAAATATCCAGCAAGCATTTCACACACATTTGACATAGACGAAGTGAATTATTCTGAAGTGTTTAATCTATCAAAGGACGTTGGAAGCTCAAGCGTTGTAATGGCAATACCAAAAGTATATGCTAATGCTATTGGCGGAAGTAACGGAATCCATATTGAAGTGGCACTTTACCAGAAAAAGGACAGCAACCAGGGATGGGGAGATGCCATTGCATTACTCAATTCAAAATCATTAAGCCATTACAGAGATACAAAAATCCTGGAACTGGGAGCATATCCCGGCAACAAAGGACTGAAATATTCAACATCAGACCATGTAGTAAGGGATTTGAATATCAGTTCTGGGCAATTGACTTTGGATTCACAGCTCTATTATTTTGACTTGTATTATGACAACGGATATGTCAAAGCAACAATAAGAGCAGGGACAACTAATGTGTATACCTATGAAGGAGATATAAGCGATAAGATAACATTTGATGCTTTCTATCCTGCAGTAATGATTTATGATGCAGGAGGACACATCCAATTTGAAAGCATAAAAGTTGAACCATGGACACATGAGGAGGAAAACAATGAGTGAAACAGAATGGATAGCAATCGGAAGAGTAGTCGGAGATACTGGAGAAAAAGGAGATACTGGTGATGCATTCACATATGAAGATTTCACACCGGAACAGTTAGCTGGATTGAAAGGTGAAACCGGTGATACTGGACCGGCAGGACCAAAAGGTGATACAGGTGATAAAGGAGAAACTGGTGCGGCAGGTAGTAAAGGAGACAAGGGTGAGACTGGAGCAACTGGAGAGAAAGGAGACACAGGACCTAAGGGAGATACTGGAGACACAGGAGCTACTGGAGATACTGGACCGGCCGGGGCGACTGGGGACACTGGAGCTACTGGTATTGGTACTACTATTAAAGGTTCGTATAACACTTACCAGGAACTGATAAACGCTCATCCGACAGGCAATGCAACTGACAGCTATCTGGTTAACGGTTCCCTTTATGTCTGGAATGGAAATGCCTGGGAAAGCGTTGGGAATTTGAAAGGGGATACCGGTGCAACTGGTCCTAAAGGTGATACCGGAGATAGTGGCGTTAAGGGAGATACTGGTGCAACTGGCCCTAAAGGAGACACTGGAGACACTGGTGCTACAGGTGCAACTGGTCAGGGCAGTGATGAGGAGGCTGGATGGAAACTACCGGTAGACCAAATATTGACAACAACAACTTTGCCTACTGGCGTTAGTGCAGGTTATCGTGTAGCTATTGTCACAAGCTCTGTCATGGCCATAAAAGAGTATAACGGAACTTCATGGGATAGTGAGTCTCTTGATCCATATTCAGTGATACCATTAAAACATTCTGGTGGAATACAAATGTATTTGGCAAAATCAACAGGGCCTGTTTATATGGGTGTTGAATATGGAGTCTTTGGTAAGTTTAGGTTTATGACTCAAGCAGCATATGATGCGTTAAGTAGCTATGACAGCGATACGATTTATTTCGTCAGAAGTTAGGTGGCCTGTAATTGGAATGATTCACCCCATATTTTTAGGCATGCATAAATTTTTAGAAACATTTATATATGGTTATGACAAACTTTTATACAAGTGATGAAATTTAGGCATGCCTAAATTTTCACTTGAACAAAACATATTATCTAGTTAAATACTATACAATCTCCAAAATACAAATATGTCGTATTAGATTAGTTTTCCACAATTTTCTAATTTAATACAAAGCTGGAAAATTTCTTCTGCCAGAATAATTTTCCACAACCTCAATTTTTGGTGTTTAACTCTCCTCCGAAAAAATTAAACACCAAATACTCTTTCTTTTTTAATCTGACCTCTTTTCAAAAAAATAATGCTGTTTTTTTAAGGTTAGCCACAGGATGCATCATGTAGCTATGACAACAATACCATTTATTTTCTAAGAAGTTCATAAGTGATAATATGGAACTGTCAGATGAACTCTTAATAGAAATCAGCTATGTTCAGATTTCTAAATATAGGACAAAAACAATGAAGGCACTGGAAGGTAATGTAAAAATACCAAGTGCCATTGCCCGAGATTCGGGGATAAGGACAAATCATATTTCAAAGGTATTGTCTGAGCTGAAAGCGCATGAGCTGGTTGAATGTATCAATCCAGAAGTTAGAAAAGGTAGACTGTATAGGTTGACGGATAAAGGTGCGGAAGTAGTTGAAAATATTGAATTCGATAAATGATTATTTACTATAATCAAATCACAATTTACCTTTGAGACATCAATCTCGCCTGACATTAACTTTGGAAGTAAAATATCTCTAATTTTTTCCAAATTATGTATTACAGATTTATTATAGTTAATTACTTCATAATAATTATCATAAATATTATTAAACTTTTTAATAAGATCTATTGGGGGATAAGCTAGTTTTATTATTGAAAAATCAGCATAATTTAATGTTTGTCTTACTGAACCAGATGCTAATGTAATTACCCATTGTTTAAACCTATCTGATTGAATAAACATATTCATGAAGTTTTCATATTCTTCTTCAACTTTAAAAGCAACATAAACAGGACTTACACAACCATCATAATCAAAATCATTTCTTCCAATAGAACCAATATTGATTCTTGCAGGATTATATGCAAATTCTTTTTGTTTAACCACAATATATTTTTCAATACTTTTACTAAAAACTTGTTTGTCAAAATATTCTTCTGATAAAATCAAGTTCCCTGTATTTACAGCAGAAAATACTTTATAGTCCTTATCCCCAACTTTTTCTTTAATCTGTGTGGTTACTTCACCTAAAGATAATAATTTCCATTCTTTTGGAATTATTCCAATCTCACATTCTTCTAACTCTTCTTGGGAATAATCATCATAATAAACAAAAAATGAGTTATATATTGTTTCAATTTGTTCTTCTAAATTTTTGTTTATCTTATTCATACAATCAATTTTATCATCAATATTAGATAATACTGTAGCAATTTTATTTTGAACTTCAATTGAAGGTAAAGGAATCTCTAAATTTTCTAAAATTGAAACATACAAATTTTTTTGAACACTACCAACAGCCATATCCTTAAAATGTCTTTGATGATATTTTAAAACATAAAAAATGAATTTCATAGAAATATTATTATGAGGGATTATATTAATAGTAGCTCTATTTCCACACATATAATCTTTAATAATCCCTAGTCTACCCACTGTTCCAGATTTACTTATTACAATAGTATTTGGTTTAAATAATAAAGCACTTTTTCCTGCACTATTATATCCTTCTCTTGTTAAAGTTCTAGAAGTTTCATAAACATAACTATCATTCAAATCAACAGCTCTTATCCATTTAATATCTCCATTAAAGTATTCTGGATTTTTTTGGGATGGATTAACGTATCCTTCTTGAAAATTACAACATGATCCTAATGTCACAGTTTTCCATTCTAAACTCAAATTTTATGCGGAAATTTTCAAAAACAAATTTGAGTTTAGATTTTAAAGAGGATAACTTGATTGATTTATGTGAATTGGTTACAGATGGTTCTCATCATAGCCCTCCTTCACAGGTAGAAGGTTATTATATGGCATCTGTTAAAGATATGGGGGCATATAAATTTATTTATTCTGATTGTAGAAAAATATCTGAGGAGGATTATGACAAATTAGTTAAATCGGGATGCTCTCCTAAAAATGAGGATATCTTAATAGCAAAAGATGGATCCCCTTTATCAAATATTTTCATATACCAAGAAGAATATCCTATGGTTCTTTTATCATCAATAGCAATCATAAGAGCAAATAAAAACAAAATACTGCCCGAATTCCTAAAATATTATTTGGAAAATCCATCAATTAAAAAATATATTCAAACTACTTATACCTCTGGTTCAGTTATTCCAAGAATAATTCTTAAAGATTTTAAAAAATTTCCTATTAATTATCCAGATATTGCGAATCAAAAGAAAATAATTGGAGTTCTAAAAAGCATTGATGAAAAAATAGCCATAAATGAAGAAATAAACAAAAATTTAGAACAATTATTACATACTATTTTTAATTATTGGTTTATTAGTTTTGGTAAATTTGAAAATTCTAATTTTACAAAAACCTTTTTAGGGGATATTCCTGAAGGATGGAACTGTGGAGTTTTAAGGGATTTATTAATCTTAACAAAAAATCCTATTAAATCAAATGAAACAAATGGATTGCCTTATCTTCCAATTGATATTATACCTATGAATTCATTAGGTATTTCTGAATTGAAATCTGATGATGAAGCCAACAGTAGTTTAATCACATTTGATAAAAATGATATTTTAATTGGAGCTATGAGAGTTTATTTCCATAGAGTTGTTATTTCTCCATGTTCTGGAGTTACTAGGTCAACATGTTTTGTTTTAAAACCTAAAAAAGAGGAATATTTAAGTTATCTTTTATTATTGTGTAATTTAGATCAAACAATACAGTATGCTCAAAATACTTCCAAAGGAACAACCATGCCTTATGCTGTTTGGGATAATGGTTTAGGAGATATGGATATTATAATCCCTCCAGAAAATGTTTTAAAGGAATTCCATGAATTAGTTTTTCCAATTATAGAAAAAATTAGGGATAGTTATAATGAAATTAATAAATTACAAAAATTAAGAGATACTTTACTTCCTAAGTTAATGTCTGGTGAAATTGATGTCTCACAGATAAATTGTGATTTGAAAATAATTATCATAAAGTTTATATTAAATCCTCTAAAGTATCTATGGAGGTATTTAAATGAAAACAAAGATTATATCCAAAATACAAAATCAAATGAAACCTTACTTAAATCAAGGCCAATATATAAAATTAACAAATTCTTTACTAAATTCACTTCAAGATATAGAAATTATAGACAATAATAATGAATTAAGTGAAGTAGATAATTTTAAATTATTAAACCTTTTCTTATCTGCAAAACAAGTTGAAGGATGTTCTGAAAAAACAATTACATATTATAAATCAACAATCGAAAAAATGTTAATGAAAATTAAAAAGCAAGTTTATAATATTAATACTGATGATTTGAGAAAATATCTTTTTGATCATAAAAATGAAAATAACTCTTCAAAAACAACAATAGATAATATTAGAAGAATATTTTCAAGTTTCTTTTCCTGGTTAGAAGATGAAGATTATATTATCAAAAATCCTGTTAGACGAATACATAGAGTTAAAACCGGGCGTGTAGTTAAAGAAGTTTTGACTGATGAAAATCTTGAAGTCTTAAGGGATAATTGTAATGAAATACGGGATCTTGCAATGGTAGAACTGTTAACATCAACTGGGATAAGGGTTGGAGAACTTGTAAGGTTAAATATTCAAGATATTGATTTTTATGAAAGAGAATGCATTGTTTTTGGAAAAGGTGAAAGTGAACGAGTAGTTTACTTTGATGCAAGAACAAAAATACATTTAATGGAATATTTACAATCAAGGACTGATGATAATCCTGCTTTATTTGTTTCATTAAACAGTCCTTATGATAGATTGGGAATTAGTGGTATAGAAACTAGATTAAGAGAATTGGGAAATAAATGTAATATTGACCGGGTACATCCACATAAATTTAGAAGAACAATGGCTACCAATGCAATTGATAAGGGAATGCCAATAGAACAAGTTCAGAAACTACTTGGGCATGTGCAAATTGACACGACAATGCAATATGCAATGGTAAACCAAAGTAATGTGAAAATAGCTCATAGAAAATTCATAGGATAAATTATTGTTTAGTTTTCTAAAAATCTTATAAAATACCAATATAACAATGTTATTGTTAATATAAATAAAAATCTGATTAATGTCTAATTGAAAAATAAGAATAAATAACTATTTTTAAATAAAAAAGTAGGATAGAATTAATTAAATTTCTTTATTCTATCTGAAAATACATCATATAACCTAGAAGCCTTATCAAGTTGCCAATCAATAATGGAGCTCCAATTAGATTCATCACGAACATTCATAGTCTTAACAATGCTAATATAAGATGCTTTTTTATTATCTAATCTTCCCCAATTTAATTCAAAACCCAATTCAGACTCAATTTCCTGTTTAGATTCATATAGATAATCAAATAATGGCTTACTATCACTAATCCAAATTTGAGATTTTATTTCAGACTTCTGTGTATTGATAGTAAGGGATATATGTGCTAAACTACTACCTATTGCTAAATCATACCAATTTTGCCCATATGGTTTTCTAGAATTAAATATAGGGTAGTTCTTATCTATCTCATCTTTTACTTTAGCCCAATAATTATATTGCAACATTTTTGTAGATGTCATTTCATTATCTAAACTTCTTTTTATTGTCTTTGTCCATTTATTAGGGCTAGATATAATTTGGAACTTAGGAGCAATAGCAGAATCACCAATCCTCCATAATTCAATCCTACATAAGAAAATATTTATTTCATCATCAGTATGTTCATTTAACCAATCAATAGCTTGTCTATGTTCTTCACGTGTTTCTCTTACAATCCAAATTATTGTCTTTGCATCATGACCAGAAGCATAAGTAATAATTTTACCCAGATGATCATGATCAGTATGTTCAAGCTGATTTTCAATAATGATTTTATTATCAGTATTGGCTTCAACAGCCAAAATATCAGTACTAAAAGAACCAGTTTTAGCCTCCGTAGACCTCAACTCAATATCAATACCAATCTCATCACCAAGAGTAGCCAAATTCTCTTCTCTAGCCAACCATTTAGTAAAATCATTAGCCTCATGCGGCCAAATAGAACGTAAATCCTTAACTTTTTCAAGCTTACCTAATTTTTCCATAATACCACCATTATAAATCACAATTTATCTTCGAGACATCAATTTTACCAGACATTAACTTAGGAAGTAAAGTATCTCTTAATGATTGTAGTTTTTTAATTTCAATTTTATTTTTAGTTAAATATTCAAAAAGAGGTTTAAATAGAATGGTTAGATTATAATAGGTTTCTTCATCAGGAATTAAAACTAAAGATTCTTCAAGATGTTGTCTTTTAATATGGCCCATTGTTGTTGCTTTATCTTTTGCAATTAGGATAAATTGATCTAAATAAAATTTAGTCCAACAATAATAAAACCATTTATCAAAATTAGAAGAGGTCACTTTAAAAAGATGTTGGTTAAGTCCACAAGTTCCTCCTGTCCAAATATCGACTAATAAACTTCCAGACCAAGAAAATATGACATCACCATCATAAACTATGCATTCTTCTTTAATGTTTTTTGAACATAAATCACTGGATTCATCAAAAAATCCTTGTCGTAATTCTTTAATTTTAAGAACTTTAAATGAATCTTCAGGAGTTTCAGGAGGAAATTTTTGCATTGCCAATCCATTTTGATAATTAGCTATTCCAGTTAAATTATTTACTTCCCATTCTTTAGGAATTGGTCCAAATTCACTACTGACTAAGTCATCTTCGGAATAATTTTCAAAATTTAACAAATAGTTTTTAAAATTTGTATCTATTAATTTTGTTAAATTTTTGTTTATCCTTTTTAAGACAGAAATTTTCTCATCTATTGTCCATAAAACAGAACTAATTGCTTTTTGTTCATTAATTGAAGGTAATGAAATCTCTAGATTTTTAAAAGTTCCTCCAGATATTTCTTTAAATGTTGATCCGTTAGAGTTGTTAATAATGTATTTAATATTTAATTTAAGCCAATAATAGAAATATTTGTAATGACAAATTTTTTCATCACATATTAAACTTTTAAATCCTTGATTTGTTGATAATTCATTCTTAGCTATTGCAATATAACCAATAGGCGCTCTGGAGGTCATTAAGACGGTGTTTTTTGGAACTAATTTTGCACTAGAATTATTTAATCCTTCTGATGAAATATTACGTTCTCCTCTTGAAATATAAATGTCTTCATAGGAGGATAGATCTTTAGGAGTTATCCAGCCAATATCTCCATACCAATATTCGTTTTTACTTGTTGATGGAGTGCCTCCTGAAACTACCTCACCAATATCATCAATTTTGTAATATTTAAAATCTAAACTCAAATTTATCACCTATACATTGAATTATTATTTTTAACTTATTTTATATAATAATAATATTTAAATTAATAAATGCTTATTAAATGCCAAATACACCATAATTGAGTTACATTTATATCAAAAAATTATTTTATTTTATCCCTATTCACAATTTATATTACTTACATCGATTTCACCAGACATTAACTTCGGAAGTAAAACATCTCTTAAGTTAGTTAATTTATCAATTTTAATTTTATTCAAATTAATTAACTTGTTGAAGTTGATATCAATATTATAAAATTCATTAAAAATATTTTCTGGAGGAACATAAATTTGCTTTATTAATAAAACATTCTGATCAATACCTTGACCTTCTCTAGATGCAGGTTTTATAATGTCTTTAAAATAAGGTATATAATTTTCTATAAATGATTTTAAATAGAATGGATTGATTTTTTCCTCATTAATTCTAAAAACATTGTATGCAGAACTAACTCCGCCAATTTGTTCTTCCATCAATCCCCAATTGAGGATTTCTCTACTCATCCCAAATACTAAATCATTTTTATAAATTAATTTAAATTTAGAAGTACTTGCAGAAAGTTTCTTATTAAATTTATCTTCTCTGGGGTGAATGCCAGTATTTGTAACAGAAAACATTGGAATTGAATCATCATTACTTTTTTCAGTTCTTTTTGTTAATATTTCTTTAAAATCATATATATGCCAAGTTTTTGGAATTAAACCAAATGCAGTGTCATATAATTCATAATCTGAAAAGTCGTTAAAATCAATGAACCAATTTTTAAATAATAATTTTCGTTGATGATTTAAATTTTTGTTTAACTTTTTTTTAGTTTTAATTAATTCATCGATAGTGTTCAATATTTCTATAATTTTCTTTTGATGGAATTCATCTGGAACTTCAACTTCAAAATTACGAATATCTCTTAAAAGTAAATTTTTTTGTGTTGTTCCTCCAGCATATTCGATTAATCTTCTCTTTTCTGAAATCAAATAATAATATAAAAATTTTGGTAGTATTTTATTTTTATTTGGTTTTATTATTGCTACACTTTTCTGAAATGTTGTTTTTCTAGATAAGGGAGAATTTACAAAAACAAATTTACCTATTGTTCCACTATTTGTAATAAGTATATCTTCATTTTCTAATCTTGTTCTTTTATCAGTATCTTCAAAATCATATTTAGTTATTTGTCTAGCATTGGAATAATGAATTTCACCTTCATCAATATCTTTTACACTAACAAAATAATATCCTGAGTTTTCTTGATTTTCACAGTCTCCATGTTTACCATCTGTAATTTGTAAACACAAATCTTCTAATTTATATTGTGAATTACTTAATTCTAAACTCAAATTTACCACTCCTTTAACTAAAAGATAATAATTCAAATTTAGAATTCAAAACCAATTTCTTTTAAACTCTGCCTAATTTTATCTTCAAGTTCATTAGATTCTTTAAATAACTCGCCTAATTCAGTAGTTAATGTTTTCATTTTTTCTTCAAATGGTATTCCATCATCTTCTTCGGGTTTAAATCCAACATAACGTCCAGGAGTTAATATGAAATCATGTTTTTTAATTTCTTCTAAATCACTAACTTTACAAAATCCTTTTTCATCTTCAAGAGTTCCTTCTTCAAATTTAGTATAAGTGTCAGCAATTAAATCGATATCTTCATCAGTTAGTTCACGTAATTTCCTTGAAACCATGGTTCCTAGTTCACGTGCATCAATGAACAATGTTTTTCCTTTTTGTTTTTTATCTCTGTTTAAGAACCATAGACAAACTGGTATTCCAGTAGTATAGAATAATTGTGTAGGAAGTGCAACAATACATTCGACAAGATCATCTTCAACAATTGCTTGTCTGATTTTTCCTTCACCGGATGTTGTTGATGAAAGTGAACCGTTGGCTAATACAAGTCCAATTTTTCCTTTTGGTGATAAGTGATGAATCATATGTTGCATCCATGCGAAGTTTGCATTTCCTTTTGGAGGTATTCCGTATTTCCATCTAGGGTCATCTGTTATTTGTTCTTGCCCCCATTTTTTAAGGTTGAATGGTGGATTTGCCATTACATAATCAGCTTTAAGTGTTGGATGTAAATCATTTAAAAATGTGTCAGCTTGGTGTTCTCCAAGGTCTGCTTCAAGTCCTCTGATAGCTAAATTCATTTTAGCCATTTTCCAAGTTGTAGGGTTTGATTCCTGACCGTATATTGATATTTTTTTAATGTTTCCACTGTGGTTTTCTATAAAGTTTTTGGACTGGACGAACATGCCTCCGGAGCCACAGCACGGGTCGTATACTCTTCCATTGTATGGTTGTAAGACGGAAACTAGAGTTTTTACAACACATGCTGGAGTATAGAACTCTCCTGCTTTTTTACCTTCAGTTTCTGCAAACATACTTAAACAGTATTCATAAGTACGTCCAAGGATATCTTTTTTATCTCCTTTTTCTGACATTTGGACATTTGTGAATATGTCAATAACTTCTCCTAATTTTTGTTTATCAAGTTCTGGTCTTGAGAAGTTTTTAGGTAGTATTCCTTCAAGTGATTTGTTGTTATCTTCAATAGCTTTCATTGCTTTATCAATTGCCAGACCATTTTCTGCAGTGTTTGCTTTTTTAGCTATTTGGGACCAACGAGCTTCAGGTGGAACAAAGAAAATGTTTTCTGATGTATATTCATCAATATCTTCTTCAAATCCTTCTCCTTCTTCAACAAGTTCTTGGTATTTTTCTTCAAATTTATCAGATAGATATTTTAGAAAAATTAATCCCAATACTACATGTTTATATTCTGATGCATCCATTGAACCTCTTAGTTCATCAGCTGCATCCCATATTTGTTTTTCAAAACCTATTTCACTACTATTATCTTTTACCATTCAAATCACCTAAATTTCAACATCTGCCCATAATTCACATTGTGCAATAACTTTTTCTAAAGCAAATTCCATATCTTCTGGAGGATATTTATATTTTTTCAGGAGCCTTTTTACAGTTTTTCTCATGTTAGCTCTTGCTGATTCTTTTTTCTGCCAATCAATGGTTCTATTTTTTCGTAAAGATTCTGTTAGCTCTTGTGTAATCTTAATTAATGTTTCGTTATCGTAAAACTCGTGGATGTTCTCGGGAAGGGCTATTGCGTTGTAGAAAGCTAATTCCTCTTCAGACAATCCTAATTCTTCACCTTCTTTGTGTGCATCACGTAGAAGTCTTGCAATCTTTATTAATTCTTCAATAACTTCATCATTAGTGATGTGGCCATTAACATAACTATTCATTGTTTGTTTTAAAAGGCTAGAGAATTCTTCAGATTTAACAATGTTTTTACGAGTATAAACTTTTACTTCATCATTAAGTAATTTTTGTAAAATTGATACAGTTAAATTGGAGGAATCTAATGCGCGTACTTTATCTAAAAATTCAGGGTCAAATAAGGATACTTCTTCACTAACATTTATTACATTAATTACTCCAGTACTTTTAATGGATTGGTTAAGTAAATTTGTAATCTGTTCGTTAATTTGGTGAATGGATAATTTTTTATCTGAAGAAACCTTCACAATAACAGTTCGCACTGCTTCAAAGAATGCAGCTTCAAAACGTTCATTTTCTTTAGCCACACTCCTACATAATGATAATGATTTTTTAAGTATTAATGCTTCTTTTAAAAATAGTTTTTTGGTTTCTTCACGAGATATGTCCTGCATGAAGTTTACTCCACCAGAAATAATTTTTGATCTTTCAAGATTACTGTCACCGAAGAATTTTGAGTAATCAAATCCGTGGAATAAATCTTGACAAACTTCTAGTTTTTCTTGGAATTTGGTATAAACTTTATGGACATCCATATCCCCATAATTCTTATTATCTCTTTCTGTGTATTCACTCATTGCTTTTTTAAGCTCTGAAGCTATTCCAATATAATCAACAATGAGTCCTCCTTCTTTTCCTTTGAATACTCTGTTTACACGTGCAATAGCTTGCATTAAGTTATGGCCTTTCATTGGTTTGTATACATACATTGTTGCAAGGGATGGAACATCAAATCCTGTAAGCCACATATCAACTACAATAGCTATTTTCATTGGGTCGTCATCATCTTTAAATTTCTTTTCAAGTTCTTTTTTATATGATTTATCCCCAATTATTTCATGCCATTCTTCAGGGTCTTTATTAGAACCACTCATAACCACTTTAACTTTTTCATCCCAATCAGGACGTAGCTCTAATATTTTTTCATACATTTTAATTGCTATTGGTCTTGAATATGCAACAATCATTGCTTTACCAGTTAATTCATTAGCACGATTGTTTTCATAATGATCAACAATGTCTTTACAGATATCGTCAATTATTTCAGGAGCTCCAAGCAATGATTCCATTTTACTTAGCTCACGTTTACTTCTCTCAATATTGTACTCTTCAGCTTGTTCTCTAAGTTCCCAATATTTATCATCAATTTGTTGTAAGACTAACTCATCAAGTTGTATCTCAGCAATACGGCTTTCATAGCTTATTGGTACAGTTGCTCCATCTTCTACTGATTGAGTCATATCATAAATATCGATGTAGTCTCCAAATACTTCTCGAGTGTTTTTGTCTGCTCTTGAAATTGGAGTTCCTGTAAATCCAATAAATGTTGCATTTGGAAGTGCGTTGTGTATTCTTCTTGCAGCACCTATTTTTATTTCACCAGTATCCGGGTCTACTGTTTCTTCTAAACCATATTGGCTACGGTGTGCTTCATCAGATATTACAATTACATCATCCCTGTCTGTTAGTGCATCATCGTAATTATCAAATTTCTGCATTGTTGAAAAGAATATTCCATTAGCTTTCCTATCTTTTAGTAAGTCTTTTAAGTTTTGCATGCTTGTAGCTTGTTTTGGGGTTTGTCTTAAAAAACTACTACATTTACTGAATTGTGAGAATAATTGCCCATCTAAATCATTTCTGTCTGTAATTACTACGAATGTTGGGCTTTCAAGTTTTTGTTGTAGTTTGTTAACATAAAATACCATGGATAAACTTTTTCCACTTCCTTGAGTGTGCCAGAATACTCCTGCTTTATGATCGCTTCTAATAGCTTTAACAGTTGAGTTAACGGCTTTATTAACTGCAAAGTATTGATGGTATGCTCCAAGGATTTTAATTTTAGTTGTTGAATCATTTGAATATAAAATGAAATTCTTTAATATGTCTAAAAATCTTGTTGTATCAAATATTCCTTTAAAGAATGTTGTAAAATCAGCCCATTGTGTTGTTTCATAACTTCCGTCAGTTGTTTTCCATTCCATGAATCTGTCTTCAGATGCAGTTATTGTTCCTGCTTTTGAAATTGACATATCACTCATTACGCAAAAAGCATTATAATTAAAAAGTGATGGAATGACTTGCATGTATTTTTTTAATTGATTATAAGCTTCAGAGGTATCTGTGTCTTCTCTTGAAGGAGATTTTAACTCACATACTACTAATGGGAATCCATTTACAAAAACAATAATATCTGGACGTTTAATTTCTTTTTCTTCAACAGTCCATTGATTAATAACAGTGAATGCATTATTTCCTTGATTTTCAAAATCAATTAATTTAACATGAGTAGATTTTTCTTCTCCATCTTTCCAGTAATTAACATTAACTCCATTTTGAAGATATTCCATAAATTTGTTATTTTTATCTTCAACCGAACCAATTCCAAAATCTTGAATTACCGCAACTGCTTTATCAACAGCTTCTTTATCTAATTTATTATTAATTTGATATAATACATTTAAATCATCCATATAAAGAGGATTTTTATAATCTCTTTCTATATCTGGACCATAATAATACATGTAACCTAAATTTTGAAATAATTCAATCAATGATTTTTCATATGCATCTTCATTATAAATGGAAATAAGACCAACCCCTGAGGACATATTATAAGATAAACACAATATTGTATTATTCATATTTATATAACCATGTACTATTAAGTTTTACTAAGTTCGTTAATAATAATCAAAATGCATATTATGTGTGTTAGAAAAATTTTAATCCAATAATAAACCAAAAATAATTATTTAAAATTAAATATGTTATTTTATTCATCTAATTTGAAATTATTAATATATCTTTTAGAATTGGATCTATATGGAGAATCATCACCTTTAATTGAAAAATTCAAATTACAATTAACTTTTAAATAGGATAATAGTATAATTTCAACAATTTCTTCAAAAAATCCTGCTTGATTAGCAATATCTTTAAGACAATTGGCAGAGTATAATTGTGTATTAATATCGTCATACATCAAGTCTATTAATTCTTTTTGAGAATTTTTATTAAAAACTTGTTTGGCATGATGTTTTATTTTATTTACTATTTTATCAATATCTCCAGAAGTTAATCTAAATTTTCCGGAATGTATGACTTTATTCCTATAAACTTCAATCGAAGTAACAACATAATTCATCTTAAAAAAATTAGAAACAAGATTGACATCTCTTTTGTTATGATTAGATGATAAAAAATTATTTTCAATATTATTTAGAATTATAAAGATTTCATTTTGCAAAATCTCTAAAAGTTTTGTATTATCTAATTTTAAATATCGGAACCTTTTTGTTAATTCTTTATTAAAATTAACTCTTTGATTTCTATTTGAATCATCGCTTTTATTATTTTTAAAAACTTCCATGAATGCAGAACACAATATAAGTCGCACTTCTAGATATGGTTCATTTTTAATCCAAACATAATAATCTAATAAATAATCTATATCAATTTCACCATTCTTACTCTCACAATAATTATCATATATGGAATTGATGAAATTAATAAAATTTATAGATATATTCCAAAAAATAGAGTTTCCATTAATTTTATGAACATTTTTTGATTTGATTTTAATTTCAAGTTTATTATTTTCATATTGGATAATTTTCATTCTTGAAGGCAATAAATTAGAATCATAAAATCTAAATAGGCCATCAAAATTATTAATAATTTCTATGAATTTTTCTTCACTATCATCAAATTCATAATATAAGAAAGTATCCTTGCCTAAAAGTTGATTAAATGATTCTTGTTGTTTTTTAAGTAATTCATTGAATTTTAAAATAGATTCTTCTGATTCATCTTCTTTTTTAAAATCTTCAGTATTACATGATTTCAAATAAATCTCATTTAATTTTTCAGATTTAAATCTTTCATAATAAGGATGGTAAAGACCTTCATATTCTAGAATAGACCATACTTTTTTTATTCCATTTTTTGGAACATAGCCTTTATGAATAAAAATTATTTCATCACAAGTTCCAACAACCTTGTGAGTGTATTCCCACATATTGAATGTATCATCATTTATATGAAAACCATGAATATGAATATCATATTTGTCTGTAGAACATTTAATGTTAAACTTTACATTATCAACATCACTAAATCTCCTGCAAAAGGGGGCTTTAATTTCAAAAACATGAATCCGGCATGATATTGTAATTGAGTCATAAATATTAATGTTGATATCTGACAACTTAAAATACTTTTTATTTTCATGAAATAAACCACCATCATTTATTTTAAAATTATAATGATTTTCATCATCTTTTTTAAAATTTAATGGAGGAATAATTGGAATTTTATAACACATAACAAATTCTCCAGATTATTAAATATCATGGTACTTTAATCATTAATTCTATTTCTTTAATATAAGCTATTTATTGTGCTTTTTGTTTTAGATATCATCAAATACCTTTCAAAAGCAATTCTCCATTAATATTTAATTGGATATTAACATTAGTATTTTTTGTAAGTATATGTTTATTAAATATTATTTTTAACTAGTAAAATTACAATCTAATATAAATTTTGCCTCAGACTTTTATAATTTGTTATTCAGATATTAAATAGTGATTATCATGACCGAAGACAGATTTAGAAAATACGACGAACTTGAAGATGATGAAAAAGAAGTGCTTGATGCTTTCAGACAAATGAAGCTAATGTCAGACTACAACAGATTCAAATTATACAAATTCAAAGTTGAAGATTTAATAAAAGATTATGAACAATTAAAACAACTCAGAGAAAACATCCAGGAAAAATATTTCTCAATCTATGAAGAACTTCTAAATGAAGAGCTAATCGAAGGCGAACTTGATGCTAGTATTTGGGGAATCACCAGAGATTATGAAAATGAAACATGGAACTCAGAACTGAAACTGATGAGTGAAATCAAAACCAATTTTGACATAGCTATTAAAATGATTGAGTCTGGCGAGCAGATCAATCAATTATTGATGCCGAAAATAATTTTTAGCAATATTAACAAATATTATTGTGAAAACAAATCACTCCTATAAACTTGTTTTCTAATAGAAATAAGTCAGAGAAAATTAACCCTTAACAATTATTGGCTTATTTCTATTCTATCCCTTCACACCAATTAGAATATGTTCCTTTAACTTCTCACTTAAATCGAATGCCAACCTGTCCCATAAATTATATTCCTCATAATCTGAATCTTCACGATAATCTTCGAGCTTAAAATCAAAGCCAACACCATATTCGTCTGCAATTGTTTTTATTTTTTTATAATAGTTCTTGGAGTGTTCCAACAGATTATATTCATCGGCCCAGTTAATGTTGTGTTCTCCCTGTATCGCACCTATGCGATACATGTCATTAAGACTTTCTTCAAGTGTTTTTTCCATTTTTATCACCTTTGAAATTAATTATTGGAATTTTTACATTATAGTGTTTTCGCTTAAAAAAGTAGCTATACTATATAAATATTTATATATTATAAATAATAAATTATATAATAAATTAGATAATAATTTAAGTGGAGGACATTTATGCCAGATTCAATTGTTTTACTTGAAGAAAGAAAAGAAGTCACTACATTCTTATTAGATGAAGGTACTATCACTGCAACCACCGTAACAACCCCTACTGGAGAAACTCCTGGTTACGAATATGCAGGAAACAAAATTAAGACAGATGATGTTGTAACATTATCAGCCAATTCAGATATCGGAAAACCAACCGTTAAAAAATATACTGCTGCTGAAGGTGAAATCATTTTAGGTATTGCAGTCAATGATCCGGTTACCATGACTGGTGGAAAAAGAAAAACAGCAATTCTTGTATTGGGTCATTTATTCAGATTGAAATTAGCTAGTGGATTATCAAACATTGCAGTTAATGACAGAATAGCTTTAACCAGCACTGGAGCTATCAAATCAGATGACGGAGAATATATTGCAATGCATCCTGTAGCTAGTTCAGATGATTACAATTACATAGAAGTTTTCAGGCCGTATGACATCGGTGAAACTGGCCAGACTTAAAGGTGATAGTTAATGATTACAAAAGGAAATGATACCAAAGTTCAAAATGAGGTAATAGCTCAAACCATTACTGATGAAACTGCAAAAAGGTTAAAGCTTGCAAGACTCTTTCCTAAACAAGAAATCAAAGAGAATTCTGATTACTACACTTACTTCAGACAGAACATTAATCTCGATGAAGCTATTAAAAAAGGATTGCTCGGTGAGGCAAAAGATATTGCTCAGGGTGCAAGCCTTCAAGAGCTGAATATAAGAAAACCGGTAACAGACACCATCAGCATTGACACTGTCGGTGGTGTTTTAAACGTCAACAAGGATGTCTTTGATTCTGATATCGTTTCATTTGAGGATTTGTTAGGGGATGTAGCTACAGTTATTGCTAACCGTATCGAATACAACATTTACGATACTTTAATCAGCTCACCGAACGTTCCGCAATATAACACAACCCAAACCGATGATACCATGGAGACCTTCGGAAACTTCATCATCAAGGCACAGGAAGCTTTCAAAGGCAATGCCGGTGCAGGGGCTGATTTAACAATAATGGCTGAGTCATACAAAACCTTAAGCTATGTTAAACAGTTAGCTTACTCATCAAACAAGTTGGTTCAGCCTGTAGAAGACATTAAGGAATACTACGGTATTGACAATATCGATTTGTTAGGTACCACCCAAGCTGATGGAGGATCATTAATTGGTGACAAGCAATATATCGGATTTGACTTAAGGAATGCTCCATTAACAGTATTGTACTCTAAATCTTCAGGAACTACTGTTGCACCAATTACCAGTGATGAAAACATTGCAGACTTCTATCCTATCATAGAAATCATGCGTAAAGATATCTATGATGAGTTACCTCAGTATACAAAATTGTTCATCCAAAGTAAAGTCGGAATATTGTTGAATAAACCTGGTCTTGCCCTGAAAGGTACCTGCAGACCATAAGGATGTGATTATCATGTTAACCAAAGGAAATGATGCTAAAGTACAAAATGAAGTGATGGCACAGATAGTTGCCGATACTTCTGCAAAGTGGATGAAATTCACAAGGTTGCTTCCAAAACAGGAGATTGAAGAGAACAGTCAGTATTATACTTACATGTCACAGCGTGTAAATATTGAGGAAGCTATTCAGTCCGGTGTATTGGGTGAGGCTAAAGACATTGCTCCGGGTGCTACTTTACAGGAGTTAAATGTCAGAAAACCAATCTCAGAAACTGTCAGCATAGACACCATTGGGGGCGTATTGAACGTTTCAGCACAGATGCTTGATTCCAACTTAATATCTGTTAATGACATGCTACAGGATGTTGGAATATTAATAGGCAGAAGCATCGAAAAGGCAGCTATTGATATGATCATGAACTCCAGTAAAGTTTCCACCTACAACTTCCAAGCAGGTGACGATACCGGAATGACAATCCTCAAAGCTCAGGAAAAGTTCAAAGAAAGTGCAGGAAGTTATGCTAACCTTAACTCAATGGCTGTTAGCTACAAATCATTAACAACCTTAAAGTCTGACATCTTCTCAAGCAACAGACAGGTCGAACCGGTAGAGTTAATCAAAAGCTATTACGGTGTTGACAACATCGATATTTTAGGAACAGCAGTATGTGACGGAGGTTCAGAGATGGGTGACAAGACCTATATCGGCATGGACTACATAAACCCAGGAATGAAATTGTTATATTCAAGAACTACCGGAACTACCGTTGCTCCGTTAGGGCCTGACGGTGAGATGTATGATTTTTATCCGTTAATCGAATTCATGAGAAAGGACATCAGGGATGAGTTGCCAATGTATACCAAACTCTTCATCCTGTCAAGCGTTGGAGTATTAATGAATGCACCTAACAGAATAATCAAAGGTAATTTCAGAGCATAAAAGCCATATTTTATCTCCGAAATTAGTGAAGTTTCAATAGCTTCACTAATTTCTTCGTCTCATATTTTTTATATTGAATAATCGCCATATTATATAATAGAGGCTATAAAAATGAAATTGATTCTAGATAGTGAAAATTCACATCCGACAACAATAACAGTCAAAGGAAAAGAAATAACATTGCTCTTGATTGAATCCAGCATATTAATTGATTCATCACAGATAGCCAGGATTTTTGACAAAAAGGAAAAGACAGTAGCAACCAAAGTCCAGAAATCCAAACTGGAGAAATACGAAACAGAAAACGTTAAGTTACTCAAAAATTACGGACTGATGCATCCGGAAGCAATAAAACCAAGACCATTCTATGATTTAAGGCAGATGCTTGAAGGATCTGCTTATTATTACTTCAAACAGATTGATGAACTTGATCTTATCGACGTTATTGTTAGAGTAGCTATTGGAAAACATAGGGAATGGATCCATAACAGAAATATCCAACATTAACGACAGCCATTAACTGTTTAAAACTTATTTTTAGAAACTGTTTGATATATATCATGGTTTAAAAACCAGTATGGTATCAATAACCTCTGCTGTTAATGTCAGGGACATACAATTAAATCAATAGCTGCCTGTTTAATGTCAGTTTTAAAAAAAGCAGTATTTATCTTGCAGCCATTTCATCAAGGTCTCTGTAGCTCATTATTCTGTTGGGATGGTCTTCATGTTCTGCGATGATTTTTTCCATCCAGATGACGTCATACCATGTGTCGAACTTGTATCCGCATTTGGAGAATCTTGCAACTCTTTCAAAACCCATCTTTTCATGGAATCTCATGCTTGAATTGTCCAGATGCTCATCTTCCCTTTCTGTGTATGCGATGTATGAGTACATGTTTTTTATTCCCATCATCTTCACTGCATCTTCAACTGCAAGGTAGAGTTTTCGTCCAAGGCCTTTTCGTTTGAAATCCTCTTTGATATATATTGTAAGCTCACAGGACCAGTCATAGGCAGGCACATCTGAAAAGGGCTTGGCATAGGCAAAGCCTTTGATGGAGCTTTTATCTTCGAGCACGAAAAAGGGGAATTTTTCAGTTATATATATCATTTCCTGTCTGAAATCATCTATTTCGGGTGCTTTATATGAAAAGTGGACTGCGGTGTTTTTCATGTAGTAATCCATTATGTTAACAATTTCTGGGGCGTCATCTGCTGTTGCTTTTCTCATGTTCATGTGAAATACACCTTTAACTTGTAGTATGTTTTTATTGAATAAATTATTTTTCATGAATATAATATTTTTTTATATAAAAAATATAATAAATAGGATAATACAAATTATAATATATGACAGAAGACAATATTAGCTGGACAAGTTTTTGCCAGGCAATGAACTCAATTGCATTCTGGTTAATCCAGAACAAGAAAAACTATAAGAAACGTGACCATTACCAGATATTGACATTAAAAGGTAACTGCAGCGATATAGAAAAGAAAGCCAAGAAGCTAGGTTCAGACAAGCTAGTTGCAATGTATACAATGGCTTTGATTAAGGATAACAGTTCTTTGGATTTCCTTCCAAACTATGTAACATTAAAGAATGGAACTCAAATTGACAAGGCTGAATATGTTGACATGGCCATAAGGACTGAAAGCTACATCAGAGCAAACGGAAGACTTCCGGCTATAGTATACAGAAAGTCAACACTGCCGGACTATAACGATTCAACAATGAAGTTATTTATAAAGACTTATACTTTCAAAGGTAATAGTATTGATGAGGCATTGGCAGTAATAGCTAAAAAGAAATTGTACAGCAAATACTTTGATTCACAAAAAACAGACAAGAAAACAATAACTGACGCTAAAGAAGGTAAAGGTTCCAACTGCGTTGACTGGGGACAGGTATATTATCGTATTGCAAAAAGTTTAGGCTATGACGTGCAGTTTGTCCATGTCAAATGTCGTGTCAGCGGTACTGGACATATCAGATTAAGATTAAGACATAAGAAGCATACTTCAGGAAAATGGATTAACCGTGATCCTGCTGCAGTGGCAGATACAACTTCCGGTAATGTCAGAGCAATATGGTGTGAAGATGGTTATTTAATAGCTTACGATCCATCTTGGATATTTACAGATTTGTATAGTAGTTAACGTTAATGTTAACTCATTTCCTTTTTTACAATAACCTCAATCGAAACAGTTTAATTTAAATCTTTCACTTTAGGTAAAATTACATTGCGCAATTTTGCTGCCAGGCCATATTGCCATTCTATAGCTTTTTCCCAATTGTATTTGTCATTAATATCAATATCTAAAGTTTTTCCAATCTTTGATATTTTTTTATTTTCGCCTTTATCCCATTCCAATTCCATGCCTATTTCAGATTCAATAGTGTCTTTTTGACTATATAATTGGTCAAAGATTTCATTGCTGTTCTTTTTGATTCTAAAATGAGCGTTGATAGTATTTTTTTGAACGAGTGAAATTGTTAATTCAATATGTGCCAAACCAGTTTTCATGAATAATGAATACCAATTATCTTTATTTGGTATTGGATAAACAAACAAATCATCATTTTCATTTAAATACTTATTAAATTCAGTCCAGTATTCCAATCTTAATTTTTCAACTGAAGTAAGGTCAGATTCATCAATTTCAGGACTAGTATCTTCTTTAGGAGCATATTTGTCAATGACCTCTTGAGATATTTCCGGATATTTCCATATTTTAAATGCTTTTTCAATAAGGTGGTTTGTTCTTTTTTTGATTTCTGTTTCATTCCATGTTTCCAGGTCATGTAAATAAACATTTAATCTGATGGCACTTTGTCTAAATCCGCCTTCCATATCTCTTTTTTCTTGGAAAGGTCTGTCACTTAGTTCTGGATTGTAACCTGTAAGAGTTAGATTTCCAATTGTGTGAAGATAGGTTTTTTGAATTTCTTCCCAATTTGGACCTAAACAATCTCTCCATTCCTGAGAGAGATTTGGATTTTGAGGCATGATATGCTCAATAGTATAAGCTTCAACAGGAGTTTTTTCCTTGGAATTCCAGTTTTCAAACTTATCAAAAATATACTCTTTATTCTTGCCTTTTAAATTATAGATGTCTCTTTCTCTGAAGTTTCTTCCGAATTCTCTATTTTTTGGCATTCTTTGATAGTTTTCTTTTAAAACAAGTCTTGCTTGATAAGATTCTGAATAATTTTCGGTATCAAGTTCATTATACATTTTAGCAAATGTTTTATTCAGTGAAGGTGTAGGAATATTACATATTAGTCTTCTAAGCAAATAGCTTTCAGTATATCTTATAATTTCAATAAATTCATCTGCTGATAAAAGTTCAGCATCATAGTCTTTATATAAGTGTAATAAAAAAGGATAGGTAACATCATATCCCATATTGCTTAAGCTGTCCAGTGCTTCCTTTAATTTAGCATTTTGTTCACTGCCAAAAGCGATACATGAGAAGTATTTGGAAAACTTAAAGACGTCCTTTACGAGAAGTTCTATATTTTCATATTCTCTGGAATATTTTTTGAAATCTCTGTAGATATTTCTAAATGTTGGTACTTTGTCTGTTCTGACAGTCAGATAGTCTCTGATGAATTTATCAAATAACAAGCTTCCTGATTCTTCAAATGTTTTTTCTATCTTTTGCCAGTAAGTTGTATAAAGGTTTTCCTGTTGTTCTGGATCTAAACCCATAAGAATATAATTGCGGATAAGGTCTGCTTGAGACAGTTCTAAACCTGTTGAATTTAAACTTTCAAAGATGAGTTGAGGGTTGTCAATATTGTGTTCTAATGCCACAAAGATTATTAGTAATTTATTTAGGCCTTGATAAATAAGTTCAACGTTATCGTCATTGATTCTTCTTTTAAAGTATTCATAGTTCTCTTTAACTCTAATTGAATCATCTTCGTCAAAAGGTATTTTGTCTTCTGCAGTCAAGTTGTCAATAATCTTTTTTAGAGTAACTTTATCGTCATCAGTTAGAATAAGTTTATATTTAAGTTCGCCGGTTTCCTTATCGTTAATGAGATAGTAATTAATTAAATTATAAGGATTCATTATATTCTCATTCGGATTTTTAAACAGATAATCGCTTAATGCTGAGACAAGCAGGGATATTGTAGTAATCCTTTGCTGTCCGTCAATAATCATTAATTTGTTGATTGGGCTTGCAATATGTCCTTTCTGGTTCATATATACAATTGAACCGATGAAATGGTTCTGTTCATCTGTGGAGTTTCCCACACGTACAACATCCTCAAATAACTGATTGCATTCTTTATCTGTCCAACTATACTTTCTTTGATAGATTGGAATTGACAACTGTTGGTTTTGACCTAAAAAATTTAATAAGTTTTGTTTTCCTGCATCCATATTGAACCCTTTCTCATGTTAATAATAAGTTATGTATATTTATATACGATTAAGCTATTTAAAATATTATTTTTGAAAAATTAGGAATAATGTTTTGAAATGGATGTATTTATAATAAAATCCGGAATTTAACTGTCATAAAATAAATAACATTAACGTTTAGCTTTTCTCTATTGGAATCTAACTTTTAGAATGATTTCATATATATCGCAGTTTAAAATCACATTTGATATTCCAAAACACTTCCGTTAATGTCAAAAGAGTGCTCCTAACATTGGGGTGAAAATAATACATTCAATTTAATTAAGGGTAACATCCATAATTTAATAGGAATGAAACTATTAAAAATATGGGATGATATATTATTAAATAGTATATGAATCAGTGATACTATGGGTCTTTTCGATAAAGTTCATGAAATGGATAATGAGAGAAAAATTAATAAAAAAGTCAATAAATTCTTTGAAAACGAAGATTATTTAAATAGATTAAAATTAAGATATTCTCATGCTTCAATCGATTTAAATAAAATTAATTTAATAATCAAATCTGAAATTAATGAATCTAATTTTGAAGAATTTAACATGAACCAAAGATATATGGAAATACTAAAAATGGATGTCAATACTCTATATGATATGAGTTTAAAAGGTATTGACACTTCTAAATTTATCGTTCAGAAAGATTTAGATGATTATTTTGGAGAGGATTATGCTAAGAAATATGATATTGAACGTGAAGATTTAAATAATAATCCATCTTATGAAAATCATAAAAATATTACTCCTCTTCCTAAGGATTATATGAAAAAGAAACCAGAAGAACCAGTTAAATTTGGACCCAAACGTAAAAGCAGTTCATCAACTAAAATCAATCAATCTGCTGAAAGATTAAGAAAATTATATGAAGAGGATTCATCCGATGCACAAAGTCATGTTAAAGAAAATAAGTCCGTTAAAAAGGAAATCCCTTTTAAATCTAAAGTAGATATTGAAATATTCACTAATGTCAAATCAAATACTGCACTTGCAAGTGCAGCTCTATTTTTAGCAACAGGCGTACTTCTAGCTGAAGCAAAAGAAGAAATGAAATGGGTTAAAACTCAATTAGAAATAAAAGATGATAGAATTATAATTAAACGCCCTTATATCTATCATAAATACAAAGATTTCAGATATTTTAAAGTGGATCAGGAAGATGATTATTACTTATTCTATATTGGATTTTCCAATGAAGAATTGATTCATTTCAAAACAAAAGAAAAATATCTTGTTGATATAATCATGGATAAGATAGAACAAACCGGTTTGCAGTACGAACATGTTAATTAATTCATAATGTCTGAACATTAACATGTCCAATTACAGATTAACAATTGTTTTTCAAACTATTGCATATATATCACAATTCTAAATCCATTTTGATATTCGAAAACCCTTCCGTTAATGTCAAAGACATATAATTAAATCAAATCTAAAAAAGTAGCTATTACTTTTATTAACAATATCTTGTTGGAACAGTGACTATGAAACAATCCAAATTAGCATTGATGATGGTAAAGAATAGTCATCAAATGCTCTCACACTTTCTTTAAATATCTTTAAAACAAGATTAATTATTACCACTCAAAAATGTTTGGGTGGATTAGTAATGGTGAGGCAGTTGAATTATTATGGAGAATAGCTCGTTATTCAACTTTTTTTCTAAAAAAACTCCATAATCAATTCAACTCAATATATTTAGGCGTTTAATTCTTATTTTTGAAACATTGACCATGAATTGTTAATGATAATTTTATATAATTTGAATAATAAAATATTATATTAATTATTATATACGGGTTGTAATAGCTATGGCCAATATAAATAATACATCATCCTACATGGATGAAGACAAAAAGCAAATTATCAAAGAGTCTAATTATACCTATAGAGATGCTCTTGAAGTTTCAGCTTATCTCATTGAAGTCGGAAAATTTGAAAGGTTTTATAAGGAAATGCAAATCCATGACCTTCAAAAGGAACTTGACGAAATGGGTGATGAGGAATAGCTTCAAAAAATATATCTCACGTATATAACTCTTAAAAAACTATTTTTCATAAGTGAAGGTAATAATAAATTTATTATTACTTTTATATATTTTTTTATATAAATAACATAATATTATTATATATAAAAATACATATTACATATTATGTTACCAGAAAAAACCGTGCGACAAGATAGGACCTCTTTCTCTGTCTTTTGTTCAGTGAGAACTCGGTTCTCAATCCCTGCTGTGATGGGATTTCCCCCCTTGAAACTGTAAGCCTAGTAATAGACTTATAGGTTGCATGATAGAATGTCTAAGCAAATAAAATGTATTCTTTATTTGCGGGCTAGGGGAAGATTTAGGACGATTAATCGTTTTGGTGAATAGTTGTAAGCATCGTGACTGGTTACTATTAGGTGGAATACTTTAAACGCTTAAATGCAAATACTAATGGATTACAGAGAGGAAATAAACAATGGTTTTATGTTTATATTTTCACAGCCCATAGCTCTGTCGGTGTATAGACTAAATCGTACCTATGATCGTATCTGATAAGAGGTTAACTTGGTAAGTCCTCCTACGGTCCATACAATTATTGTATGGTAAGTGGATTGCGAATGAAACCTAATTTCCTTGGAGGATATGGGATTTCGAAGAAAAGCAAAAGCTGTCATATGGTCGAAAGGCACATAGGAAGATATACAGAGATAATATAACTATGGACAGATACCAAAACCACAATTTCATTGTGTGTTTTGGCAGGGAAACCTGTGCCAACTTTCGAAAGGTGAACAACATGCGTATAAAACGTGAATTGTAAAATAAATATATTATAAGGATTTGGTGACTGATAATGTGTATAACTCCAGTTGATAAAACTCGGACGTCCGCGAAACCAAACACTACTGATTGGGAATCTATTAATTTAAAGAAAACCAAACGGCATGTAACTAATTTGCAAAGACGGATATACCTTGCTAGTAAAAATGGTGATAAGAAGAAAGTAAGAGACTTACAAAGACAATTAGTCAGAAGTTATTCTGCAACTGTCCAAGCAGTTCATAGAGTAACAGTAATTAATAAAGGAAAATCAACACCTGGAATTGATGGATTTAAAGCCACTAACAATGAAGAAAGAGGCATTCTTGTAGATATTCTTCTCAACGAAAATATCAAACATCATAGACCTAAACCGGCATATAGGACATATATTCCGAAAAAGAATGGTAAAATGAGGTCTCTGGGCATTCCTACTATTAAAGATAGGGTTTACCCAGAGATTCTACGACTTGCCATCGAGCCAGAGTGGGAAGCGAAATTTGAACCCACTAGTTATGGTTTTAGACCCAAAAGAAGTCAGCATGATGCTATTAAAAGAATCCACTTTAATATTCAAAGTGGTAAATGGTGCTGGATATTCGAGGGCGATTTTAAATCATGTTTTGATACAATATCTCATGAGTTTATTTTAAAGCAACTTAAAGATTTTCCATATATTAATGTAATCAGAAGATTTCTTGAAGCGGGATATGTTGACGATGGCGCATATCATGAAACTGAAGAAGGAACTCCTCAAGGAGGATTGTTGTCGCCGTTATTAGCAAATATTGCATTGCATGGAATGGAACAAATACTAAATATTTCCTACAAAGAAATTCTTACAATCAGTAAGAAAGGGAAAATCTCATCATATTTTAGGACATATGGTGATTATCGTGTTGTTAGATACGCAGATGACTTCGTAATCTTTGCTAAATCTAAGAAAAAGATATTGAAGGTATATGAACTTCTTGAACCCTATTTAAGCGAACGAGGTTTGATTCTTGCTGAAGATAAAACTCGAATAACTCATTTAAGCAAAGGCTTTGATTTTCTTGGATTTAATTGTAGAAGATACAAAGATGGAGTTTCACGTATCAAACCATCTAAAGAAAGTATCAAGAAATTTAAAGAGAAAATAAATGAAATATTTAGAGTTTCACATGGAAATAATGTGGATACTCTTATTTTTAGACTGATTCCAGTTATTCGTGGTACTGCCCTTTACTGGAGGTACTCGGTAATTTATGAGATATTTCATGATATGGATTTCCATTTATGGAATAAAACTTATAAGTTTTTAAGGAGAATGCATCCTAATAAAAGTTGGAAATGGATTAAAAATAGATATTTCACTTATCATACAGACGACTATGGTCATGTAAGCAAATGGCTTCTGAAAGACCCAAAATCTGGGAGGTTCTTAATGAAAATGTCTTGGTTCAAACATCGTGATTATATTATGATTAAACATAATTATAGTCCGTATGACAGAACCAAACTAGATTATTTTGAAAATCGAAAGGACAAGTACTATTTATAAACTAGGTGAAAGTTTGCTTGAGCCGTATGAGGTGTGAGTCTCACGTACGGTTCTTAGGAGAGTTTGGGGAAGTAATTCCTCACTCTTATCCGACAACATCAGCGCAAGAGTTGAAATAACACTCAAAAAGATTGTCGAAGATTCTGCTTTTACCCACAAGGACGCCTATGAGCTTGGAGCGAAAATGATAGCTATGGGCAATGCCGAAGAAACATTAATGCTAATAAGCAGAAGTTCTGATTTTGAAAAAATCATAAAACAGACTGAGTACAGATTAATCGAAGCAAGAAAAAACCAATTAGAAAAAGAGCTAAGGGATTTATAGGAGGTCTAATCTCAATGGGTAGAGGAAATTCAGATGTCATTTTCTTTTTAGAACAGCACGAACAGGAAATAATAAACTGCTGCAAGAAAGGAATGAGCAACAATGAAGTAAGGCAATTGTTAAAATCAAAATATGATTGTGAAGTGGCTGACACCACCTACAGGAAATTCAAGGCAAATCTGAACCTGACAAAAGGAGATTTCTTGGAAACATTACTTGATGAAATAATACTCATGAAAACATCGGGAGCTACAGATGCAAGCATCAGAAGATGGCTTGATGATGAACATGACCTTGAAGTAAGCAGAGCAACATTTTCAAGATTCAAAAAGAAATATCACATAACAGATAAGGAAAAAGACCCAAGAGAGCGAAATGCCGAAGCACTGACAAACAGGGCTATTACCCAAAAGCAAATAACAGACAATAACATTCATCAAGACAATATAGATTTAGCTATTGATACAATACTTCAGCAGCAGGTCACAGACATCAAAACAGGACTTGAAAACTTGGATAAAATCACCAAAAATGCAGTAGGCCTTGAAATTGACTTTGAAAAACTTGATCAAGAAGTTAGATACAATGCCAATGAGAAAAGCCTTGCAAGATATTTGATTGATTTAACAGAACTGAAAATCAGATATCTTGAACTGTCAGTAAGAGCATTTGAAGCTAAAAACAAATTATTTAAAGATGAAATGGACAGGTTATTCAAAAACCGCATGTTAGAGCTGGAAGACAAGAAAATTGAAATCTCACAAAAGGACATAATGGAAGAAATAGAAATCCTTGCAAAACAGATTGACGATAACAATGTATGATGAAAACAATGAATTCTATTTAAGTGCTAAAGATAAAGCTATTCTTCAGAAGTGTGTATATGAAAATCCGTATATTCCATTTTCTCCATTTCCAAAGCAGGCTGAAATGATATTAGCAACAGAAAAGGAAGTTCTGATTGGTGGTGCAGCTGGAGGTTCCAAATCAACAAGTCTTTTGATGAGGGCATTGTTCTATGTTCAGGACGATGCCAATGAATACCATGCCCTCATCTTGAGACGTACATTATCTGACTTGAAGCGTAAAGGAGCTTTAATTCACAAGGCAAGTCAGTGGTTAAATCGAAAGGAAGTTCAAAATAATGCAAGCATCAAACCGAAGTGGGATGGAACCGAACATTCATGGACATTCCCCAATGGAAATTCACTAACTTTCGGATATTTAAGAAACATCAATGACCTCGACACATACCAGGGTTCGGAATATCAGTTCATTGGCATTGATGAGTTGACACAGCTTGAAAGATTCAAATACATTTACATGAGGTCAAGAGTCCGTAAGACTAAAGACAATAAACTCCCAACACAACTGATGGCATCAAGCAATCCGGGTAAGCGTGGAAACAAATGGGTACGTGAAAGATTCATTGAAAAGATAGACACTGACATTCAGGATAAATCACAAATAAGATTCATTTCATCAAGCTATTTGGATAACATTTATCTGGACAGAAATGACTATGAGGAATACCTTATGGGTCTTGACAGAGTAACAAGGGAACAGCTGATGAACGGTAACTGGTATGCTTCAGTCAAAGGTCAGCTATTCGATGAATCGGACTTCCACATAATCTCACATGACGAATACATGAAAATACCAATCGTTAGAGTTATCAGATATTGGGATCTTGCAGCTACTGAAGTATTGAATGATGACAAACTGAGAGGAAGTGATCCTGATTATACTGCAGGTGTTCTATTGGCTAAGGATCTGAACGATAATATCTACATCCTCGATTCATATGAATTTCAGCTGGAATCAAGAAACCTAATCAATGAAATATTAAATACTGCAGCACGTGACAAGTCAGATGTCCAGTATATAGAATTAGATGGAAGTACTGGTAAAAACTTTGGATTACTCATTATCGATGAATTAAACAGAAGAGGATTTACTACAGGTAAGGGTAACTCAAGGGAAAATAAAGTTGACCGTGCAAGAAGAGTTTCAGCAGATATTCAAAAGAATGGAATTTTTCTTGTTGGAAAGGATAGAACAGGGTTCACTAAAAAATGGGCTATGGAATTTCTTGAAAAAATAACTGCATATCCAAATGAAGCCATCCATGATGATTGTGTAGTGGCATTCACTGGAGGTTATGAAAAAATAGTTGCAGAAAAGCAAACTCAAAGAGTTGATGTTGATAGGTGGTATTCCACCTGATAATTTTTATAGATAAACATATCGATACATTTAAATATATCGAAATGATATTATTAGGTATGGCAACTGAAAATAATAATGAAAGCTGTGAAGTATGCTGTTCAGTCGAAGACCTGATAAAGACATTGCCTTCAGATGAAACCCTTGAAGACAATGCCGCAATACTGAAGTCCCTGGCGGACCCGACAAGACTTAAAATAATTTATCTTTTAAAAAACGGTGAACTGTGTGTCTGCCAGATACTCGAGGCAATCGACAAGTCCCAGTCAACAATATCCCATCATCTAAACATGATGAAAAAGGAAGGAGTTCTCTCAGCACGAAAGCAGGGAAAATGGATATACTACAAACTGGCCAATGAAAACATCATTGACAGTCTTGAACAAATATTTGAAAAATAAAGGTGTTAACAATGGCTGAAAAAATAGCTTTGGCTTCATGCAACGGAATGAGCGCCAATGGACTGGTATCACGTGTTGCAGTGGGAGACTGCAAAAAAGAAAACCCTAATGTAATATCAATTTGTATGGGATCAACTTCAGCGGATACTGAAGGGCAAAACGATGAAATGCTTAAGAAATTCCCGATTATTGCAATCAACGGATGCGACAATGCCTGTGTCAACAAGATTTTAAGCAATCGTGGAATTGAAGTTTCAAAAACCATAGGCGTTGGGGATGTATTAAAAGAACACAAGGCTTTCGCAACAGATCCTTTCAGACTTGACAGTGAAGGGGAAAGATGTGTGGAAATCATTAAAAACAAAATCAATGAAGAATTAGAGGGATGAGAAATGGATTATTTTGATAATGAAATTTGGCAAAAATGGGCAAACAATAACTATGATGAATTCAAGTCACTTAAAGACGGTGCAAAAATGGCAATGCTTCTGCCGGACACAGACAACCTCATTGTCCTCACAAAAGGCGATGAGATAACAGTCAGAATTGATGACAGGAACAATTTCGACTTTCCTTTCGCACAGATTGCCTTCAAGTTCCAAGACAATACCGTCGATAAGGTATTGAACGATTCAACATTCAAGACATTCAGAAATCTTGCCATAGCGGATGATATAGGCATTCTGTCATTTGTCGATGAAGGAACCCTTAACAGATTCGATTACAGGAACTTCCTCAAGAAGTTCGGATTTGAAATAGGTTCCGGATGCAGCTGCGGGTGTTGCTGATGGCTGACAACTGGAACTTCGACGGTTTGGTTCAGGATGTGCTTGTCAAAACCACCGGGAGTTCCTGCTGCGGCGACATCACATTTCCAGACACATCAAAAATAGAAAACCCACTAAATCCAATCGATACTGTTACAAAGGAATTTCTCGATGATTTTGAAATATACCTAAAGCAGTTGGGCGTTGTGGAAATAGCTTACGTTAATGATATAAAAGATTATTTCATGCACGGCCTTGATTTTGATTTTAATTCAGCTATCGTGTTTTCATATGAAATCAGCCAGCGCATCCATGAAGTGGGTGCAGGAGCCAAGGCACAGGAATACAACAATGATCTCTACAGGGACTTTGGAAACCTTGCATATAAGATTTCAGATTATCTGAGGCTCCGGGGATTTGAAACACTGGTTGCACATCCACGTGAAGAGACAATAGACTTTTCACATCTTGCACAAAAGGCAGGAATGGGTGCAATCGGAAAAAGCGGATTGCTCATAAGTCCTGAAATAGGACCCAACCAGAAGATAGCTGCAATACTTGTGAATATCAAAAACCTGCCAAAATCTGAAAGCAATGATTATGATTGGATTCCAGATTATTGCAACTACTGCACCTCATGTGCTCGAGCATGCCCACATGATGCACTTGTTTTGGATAAGAAAACCAAGACTGTGAGTTTTGTTGAAGATTTATGTATCGGCTGCAGTGAAGGTTGTACTGAATGCATTCAGGCATGTCCATTCTATAAAAAAGGATATGATATTGTTTTTGAAAAATACAAAAAGATTAAAATGAAATCAAAAAAATGATAGGAATGAAATGATTGCAGTTAATCATATCGGCGATAACCTCTTACTTGCCTCCAAGAAGTTTTCTTCGGCCCTGCCATATTAACTGCCTTTGCCTTCTTCTTAATTCTTTATACTTATAATACATCTGTGATGTGACATGTCCGTGCAGTCTTCGATACTCGTCAATCCTTACAATCTCGGCCTGTACAATAGCTGCTTGGCCTTCATGCCAACAGTAATACGGATGATGGCAGGCAACATCATTTTTTAAACCCAGTCCGGTTTTGCAGTTGTTGCAGTAATCAACAAACCACAGTTCCTCTTCCCGTTCTCGCTTTTCGGCTTCAGCTTCGATTATCTGCTCTCTTATAGATGTCATAACAATCAGTTTTATAAATACCATAAATACTATGAATACCATTGAATACTTTTTGGACAGTATTTTTAAATATTCCTTAAAATCCTTTAAATCAAAAAATAAGAATTTTAAGAAAGTTTCATGAAAATGATTTTTTAAAATACCGAATTTTTCCAGGGTATGCGGGAGGACTCATCAAAGTTACCTCCCGCTTATCCCTGAAAGTTAAGTTTTTTTGAAAAAACCATACCACTAAAACCAATGCAGAATCCTTTAATTAACCTGAAAACGATTGAAAGTAATTTTTTAAAAAAACTTTCACAAAAGTTTTTATAAGTTTTCATGGTTTTTTAAGTATTTTGGTTTTTTGGGTTTTTATGGTATTTCAGGTTTTTATGGTTTTTTAACAATCCATTTCGGTTTTTCGACCTCGCTGTCAAAGTTCATTATACTTAACCCTTCAACAAATTTATCTTCCTTCATAATGTCTACAACCCATTCGCCAATCTCATAGCAGATATCCTCGTATATCGAATCGTCAATGTGCTTTAAATCATAGTTGATAGATATGACCTCACTTTTGGACAGGTCATATATATTCGATCTTCCTGATTGTGCAGTCACCTGGAGAAATCCGTTGTTTGCCAGTTCATATATGTATTTCTTGACAGACCCTTTGCTCAGTTCAAGATTTTGAAGTGCGAAGTAATCGTTGGTTGTAATGCCCATGTTCAGCACTTCCCTGTCCTTGCTCATCCTCCACTCATCAATATTGTTTCTGATGTCATTTAAAACCTCAACGGCCTTTGGCGAGAGGTTTGCTGATATGCTTTCCTTATAGGGTTTTAAGAGACTCATAAACAACTGCACGTCTGCAATGTTTGTGAGGATTATCTTTTTGCCGTCAACTTCATAGACTTCGTGGTTATAGTAGTTCAGTGCAGTCACTGTCTTTAGAAGTCCGTTGAACTTGTCAAAATCCCTTTTGTAGAAAGCTGAGTTTTTAAGGAAGTTGATGACAAAGTGGACATAGGGATTTATCACTACAATCTCTTTAAAGACTTCCTTTAGATGAAGAAGCATGTATGGTATGAGTTCTGCTTCCTTTTCATATTTCTTTAAGGTATTGTAGCTTTTGCCGTGCTTGAATTCAAGTGCACTGTTTCTTCGGTTGAAGATTTTCTTGTTGTCCATTCTTGGAGTTATGAAAATGCTTCTGCTCATCTCCTGCTCATCAAATGTATGATTGGGCACTGTGGTATAAGTTAAGCAGGGTCTTCCTTCAAGTTTCAAATCCTTGACTTCCCATCCTCCTTCACCGTCAGGTATGCTTAACGGTTTGTTTAGAAATCCGTCGGACTGAAGTTCCTTCATGAGGTTTTTAGACTCTTCCATGAATTCATGGTCCTTGCTTCCACCCATATCACCGTAATTGACAATCTTTCCGTCATAGAAATACTTGTCAGTTTTGGCACGATTAAATAGTGCTGCTTCAGTGATTTTCTTTTCATTGACAATGAATCGTTTAGGAATCAGTTTCAGTGCTGTTTCCTGTATGTGGGATTTTCCACTGCTGGCTTCACCTAAACATATCACAGATATTGGATTTCCCAAAACGACCTGTCCGGCAAATACTGTAAAGGCATACATTATGTTGTTGCGCTCACCTGCCGTAAACCATTCAACAAGGCTTCCGATATAAATCAACGGGCAGCTTAATGATTGCAGTTTGGAGATAGCTTGCCTTAACTTTGCAGTGTCCTTTTCATGTTCGGCCTGCTTTTTGTCAGCTATTTCCTGCTCGATTACGGAAAGCTCATTTTCATAATTGAGCTGCAGTAACTCTTTTAGTTCTGCAAATTGGCTGTTGATTTTTTTGGGTTTCATTTCGCCTTTGGGATCCATTATCTGTTTGAACTGTTTTGCGACATTACTTTGTGAAGATAATGTAGCTGGAGATTTGTTTAAGTATTCTCCAATTTTATTACCTGATTTAGTTTTAAATACATATGTAACATTATCTACATTCTTTCTGTTGATAATGAGGGTTATTGTATCTTTTGTTGGTAATTCAGCTACATTACTCATTTCTTAGCTCCGTCTAGACTTGGACATCTTTTACAATGAAACTGTAGTAGACATAGGTTCCTGATTTCTCTTTGACTTGTATTGTCATTTCGGATAATCTGTTAACGAATTCCCTGTATTCTGCAAGGTTGACGTTTCTGACAATGTTGGATTTTCCGACTGAACCTGCATTTTCAAGTTCAAGGATTGATGTAATGAAGTCAAAGAGTACGCTTCCTTTTCTGATGTCTTTGTGGTCATCGCCGTCGTTTTTGAGGTTTACGTTGATTTCAATGTAGAGCTGGTCTTCATCCTGGAAGATGAATAGCTTGAATCTGTTTACGGTTTTTTCTTCACCGTCGTAGTCAAAGGTGTATGATG
Source organism: uncultured Methanobrevibacter sp. (assembly GCF_947166415.1). Taxonomy (GTDB): domain Archaea; phylum Methanobacteriota; class Methanobacteria; order Methanobacteriales; family Methanobacteriaceae; genus Methanocatella. The sequence goes on from NZ_CAMVEE010000010.1 coordinate 48,906, forward strand.
TAACTGAAGACATTTGTGGTCTGCCTCTTAATAGGGTTCCGTCTTCAAAGTCTTTAAGTTCCGCTTTTTCATATCCTTCCGGAATTTCTACAATCTCTTCGTAATCTAGCTCTGTGCCTGTAAATATTGTTTGTTTAGTATTTTCAAAACTCATTTTGATTCTCTCCTAAAAAATATTAAAGAGGATTAGTTAACATCCTCTTTTAGAAATTTTGACTGGTTAACTATTCTTTCAGCTGACATTTCCTCTGCTGATACTTCTCCGGCTCCAATCAGTTCAGCTATTGCACGGTTGGTTGCACGGGTTTTTGCAGTGGACATTATTGTGTGGTCTGAAACTTTGTCTTTTCCTTTTTCGCTGCGGGAGCATAAAGCATCGGATTCTACGCTGCGGCCATTAGGTAAAGTTGCCCTTACGCAGTAGTATGCCTCTTTTATCCTTCCGGTTTTTGTCCTTTCAAGGTCACGGTCAACAATTTCAGTATCGACATTGAATGCTCTTGAGAGCTTCTGCCATGCTGACTTTTTCTTGAAGTGTCTTTTTACTTTAACGTAATTTCCATCTTCATCTTTTTCTTTAACGACTATTTCCTGATAGTCTGTGTCATTCAACAGTCCTTTACATAGTTTTTGATATGCGTCCCATTGTTCAATTGCAACGTCAACGTCAGGGACATTATCAACTTTAACTATTTCAGTTTCCTGAGAAACATGTGGTTCTTCTATAAGTTCTGCTTTTACCATTATTATCACCTTTATAATGCTCCAAAGCTGGCGGTGGCAATTCCAATCCAGCCGATAGTCACGGCAAATACCATGCTTCCGATGAAAATCATTTTTGGATTTGGATCCATCGGTTCTTCTTTTGGATATAATCTGGCAGGTTTAGGCATACTGACCAAACCTCCTGATGCAAACCTCAATAATTAAATTCAAGTTAATTATTGTAGTCTTTCCTCCTTTTTTGCGGATAACAACTGTTTTATTGTCCGGGAAATTCAATTCATCTGATTTCAATACCGCACAATAAGGGTCTTCATTTGCAGATACGAATGCGATGAAATGTCCTTCATCCAGATTCTTCTGCATTTCAAGAATTGCATTTTCCATAATCATTCACTCCTGTTTTTCCTGAATCCAACAATGAATGCTTCTCCTCTTATGAATTTGACAAAACCAATATCTCCTTCAGCTGCATAATGTATTAATGACAATAGCTTGGAGTGTATTAGTGTCTGGTATGCCTTTTTACCACCATCCACCAATACGATACCGTCATCGTCAATGTAGAGGATAACTTGTTCAACATCGCCTTTGGCAACTTTAATCTCACCATTGTGAGTTAGTATGCCGTGGTAGTTGTCTTCAAATTGGTTTTGATCAATTGGTGAATAGCTGTTCATTCTGCTCACCGTTTTTTCTAATTATTTTAAATATGTCAACAATTTCATCCCATGCTTCTTCTGGGACCATAACATATCTTTTTCCTTTGATTTCTTTTCTTAACATGGTTGGCGACTCCTTTAATGTTAATGTAATTCAACAGTCTAGTTTCAATATCCTGATTTGGTACAAGTCAAAGAATTCTTTTTCATTTCTGATGTTTTCACATTCCGTGATTTCACTGATGGCTTCCTCCAGCGCCTGGAAGTTGCCCGGAACAATGACTTCTTTGGTTATACATTTTTTTACTCCAATCATGATTTAGAGACTCCATTTATTTTTCCCAATCAAATTAATCTGTTGGGGTTATTTGTATTGTCAACGGTCAAAATTTTCAATCAGATTGGTCAGAAATTTATAAAAAATAAAAATAGTGGTTGTAATGTTAATTTTCCTTTATTAACCAATTATTAAACATTTCCAGTTTAAATTGTACAAATGTTTATATATATTATTAACAAATTTATTATTGGGTTAAGTTTTGGAAAATATTAATTTTAACATGGTTTGGCGACTCTGTTTCTATTTTTATTTTCTTACTGACCCACTTTGAAAATACTTTTTTTTATTGATCTGATTTTATATCTTTTTTTGATGTTCACCTCGATTTTTAACTTCATCACAAAAATTGTTTTCATAGTGAAAAATTGCTTTCACTTTGAAAAATTGTAGTCATTTTGTGATGGTCAATACTACATTACAATTTGAACTATTTAAAGCTTACTATGGAATTTGAATGAATAATGTTTAATTTTTTTTCAAAAAAATATGTTTTTGACCCTAGTATTTTTGGAGATTTTGTTAAACGATTAAACAACCACTTCGTGTCAGAAAACTAGAATGTATAAAATCAAAATCATGAAATATCACATGAATTTTTCAGGGTGAAAAATGAAATGACAGTTATTAAAATATTCGTAATTTATGACTTAAATTAATGTTAAAGTTCTCTGATTAATTTAATGAAACGGATTTGACATTAACAAAAGAAGATTTAAAAAAAATACATTAATTCAAAGTCAGGATATATATCAAAGGTTTAAAATAAGTTTTTGAATAAGTATACTCAGACGTTAATGTTAAAGTGGAGGTCATGTTTCCAGTTGGAAAAGAAATATTGTATACTTTCTGAACTTTGTTAGTTAAATAATAAAAAAAGGGATTATTAGAATTTTGAATTCTATAATCCATATTTGAATTTAATTCTGTATTCTTGATTGATGGATTCTGTTTGAATGTATTCTCCTTTAATTAGCTCTGAAATTTTAGCTAAATCCTCATCTGAAATCTTTTCATCATCAGATAATGGCAGGAAGAAAGTAATCTCATCATCCACAATCAGATAGTTTAAAAGCTTTGCTTCTCTTTTTTGGTATTTGCCAATAATCTCTTCAATTTTTCCTTCAATATCTTTGTCCAAATTAACCATATTCATTCACCTTTTATTGATTTTGCAAGTTCAACCCCTTTCTGGAATGCCTCTTCATAGATATCTTCATCGGGAACAAATACTGCGTCCATTGTATCAAATATTGTAAAGCCTGCACTTTCTAAATCTCTTTGGAGTTTAGCAATTGCTCCACCTCCCCATCCTTTGGATGAGAATATTAGCGCATTTTTTTCGCTGGTTGTACCTTTGAAATTTAGGCAGTCAAGCCAGTACATTAGGTTTCCAATTCTTGGGAAAGGCTTGTTCATCATTGTTGGGGCACCTAAGGCTATTGCTTTTGAATCAAGAATGTCAGATACCACTTCTGATTCATAATCGCTTTCCATATGATACATTACAGCTTCGATGCCTTCACTCATTATACCCTCAGCAATTTGGAATGCCAATTTCTCTGTGGAATGGTGCATCGTATCATAGACAATTGTAATCTTATCTTCACAAACTCCACTCGCCCAGTCAGAATATGCCTGAATGATTTTTGATGGGTCTTTCCAGATTTGGCCGTGGCATGGTGCAATCATTTTGATTTGCTCTACAATTCCTGCTTCAGTTAATTCCTGAAATTTCATCCTGAGCATCGGAGCACCTAAAACCACCAGATTAGCAAAGAATTTCTTAGCTGCTTTTAAAATAAAGTCTTCAGAGTAATCTTCAGCATATCTTTTGGATAGGCATAAGTGCTGTCCGAAAGCATCATTTGAGAATAATATTCCTTCTTCAGCATACATTACAAACATACTGTCCGGCCAGTGAAGCATAGGGGCTGATACAATAGCTAAAGTTTTACCACCCAAATCAATACTGTCACCTGTTTTTACAGTAGTGATTTCAACATCAGAGTAAGTATGATATTGCTTTTCTAAAAATTCAGCACCTTTCGGAGATGCATAAACTTCAGCTTCAGGATATTTGTCAATAGTCTCTTTAAGTCCCATTGAATGGTCAAGTTCAGTGTGGCATTGGATAAATACATCAATCTTGTTTTCACGATTTTCTTTAGCAAATGCATCTTCAATCCGAGCATTCAATTGATCTATCATGCCGTCTGAGAATACATTATCAATCAATGCAACTTTCTCTTCACCAAATACCAGATAACAGTTGTAAGTTGTTCCAGGAATTGCAAATCCATGGAAACTTCTTGTGTTCCAATGAAGTGCACCAACTCAGTACACGCCATCGGCTATTTTTACAGATTCCGCTTTCATCATAAATCACTTTTTAGTTATTTTTTTATTAAATGAGTTTAACATATTGAACTGTTTAATGAAATAATCATTGAAATTCTTGCACAGTGCTTCATACCTGTTGTTTACGCCAATTGCAGTTTCCGGCTTTACTGAATTGTTCTCACCTTCAAATCTTGCAAATGTCCCTACCAATTCCCTTCCATCACGTATCAACATTTTCATCATCGGCAAGTCCCCTTCAACTATTTCCAGATTGGACAATTTTGCTTTTTTGAATATATCAATTATTTCTATTTTTTCATTTTCCACATAACACTCTTTATTTGCAATGATCTTAATTTTAACAGATCTTGGAAGGTGATTGAATGCTTTAATCATCATTTGCGCTTCGCCTTTAAGTAAAAATCCGGCTCTCAATGTAATTAGCTTCGATGCTTTTTTAATCACTTCCATTTCTTTTTCTAAAATGTTGTCTGTAGTGTGTATAAGCCATACTGGAGCCTGAACTTCTGAAGTATTGTTTAAATATAATTCTTCAAGCTTTTTTTCAGTTGATTGTAGCTCATCAATGAGATTTTCCTTTTCCTGTTTGAATATTACCGTAGGCTCTATGACAGTGTATCTTAAAGGTCTGCTTCTTGTGATTTCTACAAATCCTTTCATTTCAAGTTGATTTAATATATCATAAATTCTAGAACGTGGCAGGTTGGATACTTCTGCAATTTCATCTGCCTGGCCAGTGATTATTTTAGTAAGTCCTATATATGCTTGAGCCTCATATCGGTTCAATCCAAGCTTTTTTAAAGAGTTTATCATTTTCTCCATCATATTCCTCTTATCATTAATGTTAAGGATATCTTTTAAAAGAGCACTATTAATAAATTTTGTTACTTTTTATACAAATCTAGTGACATTGTGATTTTAAAAAAAATTAAGCTGAAGTTAGGCTTCAGCTTCTTTTTTCTTGTCTTTTTTGACAATAACCATTTTTTCGTTTTCTTCATCAACTTCCATGACAATCGGTTCTGCTTCAAGAGCACCAGGATCTTTTTCAATACATTCATTTATTTTAGATTGAATTGTTCCGATGTCTTCAGTGTCGATTAAATCAACAATCTCCAACTGTTTCTGGAATCTTTCAACACCCTCAAGAGGTAAATTTTCAACAAAAGGGATTGCCCCTGTTGCACCAATGATTTTCTTTTTATCTGCATCTGCACCGTTTTCATGTAATGCTTTGAAACTTTGACCTGTAATGTGGCCTTGCACTTCCGCTCCGGCCAAAATGAAAAATCTTATATTTGGATTTGAGACGACGTTTGCAACTACTTTTTCAATACCTAAGTTTTCTGTTTTGCATGGTCCTGCAATAGCTGCTCCTGAAAGTTCTGCTTCAATATGAGAAGCAAGTGTTGCAACCGCTACTGGGCTTTCAGGATCTCCAACAATGTAATCTCCAGTTATTACTGGCCAATCAGCGGCAGGTGCTTTTTTATCAACCATAATTCATTCCTCCCATTAATTTATAAATAAAACTGGTTAATTATTATATTTAAATATTTTGTAACTTAATTAGGATTATTTGTATAAATGAATTATTAAGTCTCTTATTTGTCTTTATCTTTGCAATGAACATCAGAAACATATGTTTATCAGAACTAAATTTCCATTAACATGATGTTGATAATTCAATTGCTGCTTTTTTAGATTTGATTTGATGAGGTGATATTAACATTAACGGCCACCATTTATCAAATCAATCCTGTTTTTCCATTAGGATATATATCAAAGCATTCAAGAAAAGAAGTTTTGAATAGCTAAATCCAATCGTTAATGTTGGGATTATGAGGAATTGAATTTTAAAAACAGTTTGGACAATGGGGAATTTATAATATATCCCCAAATACATCTTCGCCCTTTTCAGTTAATATAAACATCTTTTTATTCTCTTCTTCAATATTGACATATTCAAGGAGGCCTGCATTTAATAATCTAAGCATTATGTTGGAGAGAAACTTTTCTTCAGTTGCATCATCCAATGTAGTATCAGGATATAATACTCCTCTAACATCAGTCATGTTCCAATTTTCACGTTCGACTTCCGAGTTCCACCTGTAGATTTTTTCGCATGTCATCTCAGAGATAAACCCTTTTTCCAAGACTTGCTTAACATCATCAAAGGATTCCACAAGAAAAAAGTGTGAACGGCTGGAAAAGAATCCGTATTTCTGAACTCTTTCCTTTTGTGAAATAGACTGCAGGAATCTCCGTGCATCTTCTTGTGTGCTGTTCCAAGTCAATGTTGAAGTGTCATTTTCATCTGTAAAGTCAACTATATTCTCATACACCCATTCAATTAAGTTTTTACTATTCTTCCGTATCATATTACCATTTTCCATTTCTGTGAATTACCAATTTTTGATTTTAATAAATATGAGAGTTTATGAAAAATGAGTAGAGAGTCACATTTCCAGGATCTCAACCATCACCAAATTTACAATTTTACGCTTTTGTCAAAAAAAGCATCTGAAATATGTGACTCCTATTTGATATATTAAGATTAATTAAAAATATGGGATTTTCCCAAGAGAGCATTTGGTAACTATTAATTTCAAAAAATGATATATGAAAAAACGTGTTTCTGAAGAGTTTTGAAAAAATAAAAGTAGAAGTGGAATATTCAATTCCACTTTTTAATTTAGGAAAGTCCAATGTCTTCATCGATATGCTGCATTATGAAATTAAGCTTTCCATTAAGCTCATCCATCTGAGACTGATAGGATTTGTTTTCATTTTCCAGTTTGACATATTCAGGACTTTTGATATCAATGGAGTTGACATCCAAATTGATTGTTAAACAATCCATATGTCCAATGTAAGATTCCCTTATGTTTTCAGGGTTGTCAAAGAAATAGCTTTGCCTTACTTCAGTTTTTGCCCTGCCCTGCAATGCATCGATGGTGTCCATGTCCAACCCGCTTTCACGAAGTTGGCTTGCATGGAACTTTCTTAACATATGGCTGCGGAAACGGATGTTGTGTCCGACTTTGCCAAGACCTAACTGATTGTTGATGGATCTGAATCTTTTCAAGAACTCCTGGTCATTGATTTTAAACAATGGGGAGTCAGGTTGAAGGTATCTTTGTTCACTTAACAAATAATTGATTATCTCTGTTGTTGCTTCAGGGCTGCAGCAGGTATAATAATATTTGTTTGTTTTCTGCCTCCTCAGGTAGAACAGTGGTACAACGGTCTGATTGTTTTTCAATCTTCTCAATACTTCATAGATGTCGTTGCTTCTGTGATAGTCTTCTGTTGCTTTTACGAAATCTCCTATGGTCAGGTTTAGTGTTTCCATTCTTGCACATCCTGATGAGCTCATAAAAAGAATTATTGCTCTCATGAGGGGTGTGGATATTTTCAAAGCTTTTTTAATGATGTCTTTGTCAGGCAAGTCTTTAAAGCTAATGGCTACTTCATCTATGTTTTTGTTGCTGATTGGTGGCAATGGATGGATTTCAATTTCAAAATGCCTGTAGAATGCAAGCAGTTTGCTGAATCTGGTTTTTGCAGTGATGTATGCGTGTTTTTCATAGAGATGTGCTCTAAAGCTCAACAGTCTTTTTCTTAATGTCCTGTGTTTCCAACGGATTCCTTCTTCCTCTTCATTTTCAGCTTCTTCAAGAAGTTCAACCATTGTTTTGTCATTGAACCTGCTGTATTCTCTTATGTAGATTTTGTAGGAATCAATAGTGCTTTTTTTCAGGTTTCTGGTCGTACCAAAATAGGTGATGAGTTCGTCGTCAGTTTTCATAGTCATATATATTACCTCTTAGTATATTCGATTTATCCAAGAGAGCATTTGGTAACTATTATAAACTGTCGAGTAATCAAGCATATCCATACTTGACATATTT
>NZ_CAMVEE010000011.1 GCF_947166415.1 uncultured Methanobrevibacter sp.
GACAGTGAATATTGGAACAGCACTGACCCATACATACAGTATGTTATTAATTTAACTGAATCAATGACATTCAATGAGAATAATACTGTAATAATTAATGATACTGAATATCAATTCCAGACATTCATTAATCCGACAACCAGACAAAATTTAATATTAATGAACAGTTCAAAAATTGTTGAGATTCCTGAAATTTCAATTTACAAGACTGCAAATGTAACCAAGGTTGGTTTAGATGATTTAGTTGAATATACAGTTACTGTATCAAACGATAATGATATTCCATTACATGGTCTTGTCATTAGGGAAAGTTTGCCAAGGGGATTATCTATAGTTGGAATTAAAAATCCTGATGGTTCATGGATTAGTGCTTCTTCAACTTCATGGAAATTGAACAGGACTTTGAAAGCATATGAAACAGTTCAGTTAAAGATTGTAGCTAAAGTGTCTTTAGATACATATAGCCAATATACAAATAATGTTTATGCTACTGTTGATGAATTGCCTGATGAAGTTCAAGCAAGCTCCACAATATCAGTTAAGAGGGCAAACCTGCATGTCAATAAGTATATTGATAGTAATACTTACTATGCAGGGGATCTCATCAAATTTACATTAACAGTCTATAATGATGGTGAAGCGGATTCACATGGGTTTATCACTTTAGATGATTCATATTATTCTAGTGAACTGGAATATATTGGTTTCACAAGCACTGATAAAGGTTGGTATTTCAGTAGGGACAGCTCTGGCAGATTAACTTTAGGATATGGTGGAAACTTTAAAGTAGGTCAAGTATCTCAATTAAACATTATGTTTAAAGTGAAAAGCCCTAGCTATTCCACATCTTCCACAAATTACGCATATCTATATCTTGCAGGTACTCAAGTAGACTCCAGTAATGCAAGATACTATCTTGGAAGTAGAAATACTGATTTCAGCGTATCTAAAAGTGGTAGTTCATATGCTACAGTAGGCTATCCATTTTATCATACTATAACAGTATCAGGTTCAGAAGTCACTGACTTATATGTGGATGATATTTTCCCAAGTGAGTGGGAACTCATATCATATAGTGCTCCTTCTTACATGATTCACTCTACAATAGGTCCAAATCATCATAGGTGGACATTCATGCCAACAACAGCTAGTTATTCTACTTATGCTAGCATATACCTAACCTTTAGATGTGATACTCCTGGATATTATACCAATTATGCAGTTGCTAGTGATGGAAAAACAAATAAAACAGCAAGTGCAAGTACAGACATCTATGGTCCAATTTTATCAATAGAAAAAATAGCTAAGAATTCAACAGTTGATTTAGGTGACCAAGTTGCTTTCACAGTTCGTGTAAATAATAGTGGAAGTACCTCCTATTCACAACTTACAATTGAAGATATTCCTGCATTAGGACTCGTATTTGACCATATTGAGGATAACTCAAGTAAATGGGAGCGTGTTGGAAGCACTGGTCTTATGTTCAGGTATAATAATGATTTATACCCTGGACAAAGTGTAGAATTTGATATAGTATTCAATACTACTAAACAAGGCATTAATACTAATTATGTGCGTGTTGCCAATACTCCTATCAATCTTGTTGCAAACGCTTCAGTATTTGTCCAAAATTATGAGTTGTCTGTAGAAAAATCATATCTACACTTCTACAACACATATGATCAAAACACTAGCTTTGTAATTAGGGTCAAAAACACTGGTAACATGAACTTGACAGACGTATTTGTTGAAGAAAGTGTATTTAACGGACTTAACTACATCAACTTCACAAACGTTAAAGGAGTGTGGACAGTAGCTGAAAACAATGGCAAATACCTCTTTAAACTGAATGGAACATTGGCTCCTGGTGAAATTGCAGAATTCGATGTACTGTTCAACACAACAGATTACGGTAAACTTACAAACGTTGTTGTGGCGGGCAGTAACCAAACAGACAATGTCACTGCCAATGCAAGCATAGTTGCAGGTAACCCAAGCCTCATAGTCAACAAGACTGCTTTAAACAAAACAGTTTATGTTGGCGAAGAAGTAACATTCACAATCACTGTAGTGAATAACGGAACTATGCCTCTGTACGGTTTAACTGTCAAAGAGGACTTCCCAGACAATTTAGAATTCGTATCATCCACAGGTAGTTGGGTATACGATTCCGAAAACAGAATATTCAAACTTGAAAGGGCATTATCTGCTTGTGAACCTAACAACAAAGAGGTATTCAACGTCACTTTCCGTGCTGTAAAAGGTGGAAGTGCTACAAACATAATCAATGTGACAAATGACATTGTAAATAAAACAGCAAATGATACCGTATACATCTACAACCCTAACTTCACAGTTGTGAAAGTTGCTGTAGACAAGGATGTCGAACCGAATGATAATGTTTACTTCACTGTTGTCGTAACAAATACAGGTAACATGAACCTGACTGACATCAGACTTAAGGAAATATATCCTGACAACCTGGAATATGTCGGATTCAGCGGTAACTGGTCTACCGATGACAATATAACATTCAAATATAATGGCATGCTTGAAGTAGGCAATTCAACAGAATTAAGCCTCATATTCAAAGCTGTTGAAGGATATAATGCTACAAACGTTGTAGTCGTATCCACTAATGAAACTAAATTCAACAGAACTGACAACGAAACAGTAACTATCCACAAGTTCGACTTTGAAGTTGAAAAAATCGCATTGAATAAGACAGTTACAATCGGAGACAATGTTGTATACACAGTTGTCATAACAAATACCGGTAACATGAACCTGACACAAATCAGGTTAACTGAATATTACTGCGAAGGTTTACAATTCGTATCTGTCAACGACGGCTGGACAACCAGTGACAACAGAACATTCATATACACTGGATCATTATTAGAACCTGGCGAAAAAGCGATATTAAATATCACATTTAAAACAATCGCCGGTAACAATATGACCAACTTAGTCGTTGTAAGAACCAATGAAACTGAAAACAAAACAGCTTTCAACAATACTACATATGTAATCAATCCAGAAATCAAAGTTGAAAAACTCACATTGAACAAATCTGTAGATATTGGCGATGAAGTACAATTCACTATTGTCGTAAACAACACAGGTAATGTCTTATTAGACAATGTTACCCTTGTTGAAAGATATGACAGCAGCAGATTGGAATTTGTCAGAATAACCTCTGAAGGCTGGAGCACAACAGACAACATTACATTTGTTTACGCAGACAAGCTTGCAGTAGGAGATCAAGCTGTGCTTAATATCACCTTCAAAGCTTTAGACGGTGGTAATGCAGTCAACATAGTTGATGTGACTACAAACGAAACAATCACAGTCTCTGCAAACAACACTACATTCATCAAAGAGCCAGACTTTGAAGTTGAAAAAATACTCTTGAACGGCTCTGTGAAAGTCAACGATACAATTGTCTATTCAGTTGTTGTAAGCAATACAGGTAACATTAACTTGACTGAGATTACTGTACTCGAAGAATATCCTGACAGCTTAGCGTTCATTTCAAACAGCCCTAACTGGGAAACTAGTGACAACAAAACATTCAGGTTCATAGGATCATTAGCTCCTGGCGATAAGGCTATATTGAACATTACATTCAAAGCTGTTGGAATGGGCAATGTAACTAATGTGGTTACTGTAACTACAAACGAAACCAAAGACAACAAATCCACTAACAACACAACATTTGTCAGATACATTGACTATGTTGTAAGCAAAGTTGCAGTCAATAAAGTTGTTTACGTAGGAGATGAAGCTACATTCATCATTAAAGTAACAAACCTCGGAAATGTAGATCTTAAAGGAATTAAAGTTTATGAAAACTATCCTCCATCCTTGAAATACATTTTCCATAATGGTGATTGGGACACTACTGACTTCAGAGAGTTTACCTTAACATACAGCTTGGCTCCTGGCGAATCAACAACATTGAATATCACATTCAAAGTTCTTTCAATGGACAACATTACAAACCCAATTGATGTAGTATTCGAAGATGAGAACAAAACAACCAACGATACAATCTATGCTATCAAAGCTGAGATTAAAGTTGATAAAATCTCATTAAACAGAACAGTATACCTCGGCAATCAATCCGGATTTGATATTATTGTAACAAACACAGGTAACCTTGATTTAACAAATGTAACATTATTCGAAAACTATCCAAAAGAATTGATTTTCGATTCATTTGTTGGTGAAAACTGGACTAAATCTGGTAACGTATTCAGATATTCCGGAGTATTAAAAGCAGGCGAATCAATCAAACTATTCGTCCTATTCAATACAACCAAAGTTGGATCATTTATAAATGATGTAACTGTTCAAGCTTCCGTGAACAACATATCTGAGATAGCTAACTTAACTGATGAACTTATTGAGAAATTATCCAAAAACTTAACCGATAATTCATCCAATAATACCAATGTTAATGTAATCTATCCAGAACCTGATACTCCAGGCAATAAAACTCCGGACAAACCTACTCCGGTCATTCCAACTCCAGATAAACCAACTCCGGAAGAACCTAAAGTGCATGGCACACCAGGTAAACATTCCACCGGAGCTAAATCAGGATCACTTGAAAGCAAAGCAACCGGTAACCCATTAGCGTTACTTGCATTGATGTTAGTGATGTTGGTCTTGCCTTTAAGAAGGAAAAAATAAAACACGTTCGGGAGTTTCAAACTCCCATTTTCTTTTTTTTTTAAAAAACTTAAAAAATCCTGCAGTATGGATTCAAAAACTAAAAGATTTTATTAATAACTAATTTTTTGATGCTCATGCTTTAAGCGTATTTAAAAAAAGCGTGGAAAACAGTCATTGATGTTTTCAAAGTAAGAAAAATAAAAAAAGTAAAAATGAGATGATGCTCATTTAACGATATTCATGTTTAAAGTTTTTATCATATAGCTTAGACGGATTAAAGTCACCAGGGTCTAAGACATCTCCCACCACAATCATTGCAGTCTTCGTAATTTTAGCATCTTTAACTTTTTCTGCAATATCCGCGAGGGTTCCTTTAATTATTTGCTGGTCTGGCCAAGTTGCCTTTTTCACAACTGCAACAGGGGTGGTTTCCTCATAGCCTTCAAGCAACTCTTCGACTACCTTGTCGATCATGCTGATTCCCAAAAAGATGCACATTGTAGCGTGGTGCTTTGAAAAGCTGGCAAGGCTTTCTCCTGCAGGCTTTGGTGTTCTTCCTTCAGGACGGGTGATGATTACGCTTTGAGAAATTTCAGGCAGTGTCAATTCGGCTTCAAGGACGCTTGCTGTACCGAAGAGTGAACTTACTCCAGGAATTATCTCATATTCTATGTCATGCTTTTTGAGTTCACGAATCTGTTCACCGATTGCACCGTAGATTGAAGGGTCTCCTGTATGTACACGGGCAACCAGCTTGCCTTCATTGACTGCTTCTGTGATTATTCCGTCAGTCTCTTCTAAATTCAGATATGCGCTGTTGTGAATTTCACAGCTTTCCTTTGCAGGGCATAGGACTTCCTTGTTGACAAGTGAACCTGCATAAATGATTACATCAGCTTCCTCGATTGCTTTTCTTCCCTTAACGGTTATCAGGTCAGGGTCTCCAGGACCTGCACCAACGAATATAACTTTTCCTTTCATGATAAATCTTTTATTTCAAATATTATTTAATGATTTTGTATTTAATTTGACTTTAAATTTTAAAAAACTTTATTTATATTAACGATAATTAAGAATTATGGATGAAAAAGGTTTTATTTCTGTAGAATATTTGTTTTCAATCTTCATTATATTGATAATTGCTTCAGGACTGTTGTTTTTTACATCGGCATCAATCATGTCCGAAAAAAATATTGAAGAAAATGTCAATCATCGCTTAATCCTGGACAATATTGCCAGTTCGATAAGTCAGGTCAACTCCAACGGGGAGGGCTATTCCATGCTGATAGATCTTGATTCAAAATCGGGCTTTTATGAAGTGACCGTCGAAAAGGATAGGCTTACAATCGAATTTTCAAACAAGAAGGGCGAAACTTTAATTCTTCCGTTAAACATTGATTCCAGATACAAGCTGTACAGTGGAAATAGCTATCGAATTTCAAAAACGGAAGATGGAAAAGTCGTGATATCATGATTGGCGATGAAGGACAAATCAGCGGCGAATACCTGCTTTTGATTGGTGTATTGGTTGTCATTGTCATGATGGGCATCGTATTCATTGCAGGGCAAAATGAGCTGAATACTGCAATGCAGGCAGCCAGAAGCGGTGCGGTGGAGGGAATTTCAGCATCATCGCCAGGAATTTATCCGCAGGATACATTTGATGATTATGCAAATTCCAAAACCGCTCTTCTCCACCCCTATTCGGCAGACATTGTCAATATCAGCTATGTCAATCTTGGAATGGACAAAAATTATGGCAAACAATGGATTCAGTTTAAGGTCTATGCAAGAGTTTCCAACGACTATACGAATGATGAACTGGTTTCAATTGGCGACAGGATCAATTATAATCTGAGAAAATCCATAGCCCTCAGCTTCAATTCCACCTCATCAACGAACAGACTGTACAATCCCGTCTTTTCGCCCCACTATGTTTACACCACCGCTAATGTTAAATGGATTTAAGTCGATAATTAATATTAGGTGATTTTATGTATTCTGAAAAGGAAAAGCAGCAGCTGATGGAAGACCTTATAGAGATGGAAACCTTCAAGGCAGATACCGGAGATGAAGGAAAAATCCTGCAGGAGGATTTGAAGGAATATTTCATAAACGGCGTCGGAGATAAGGAAGATTTGATTTTCAGACTGGAATATTATTTATATGCATTCAAGCTGTTCTGCAGAAAATCCGTAAAGATTGACAGGAATCAGTTTATCGTATATCTCAATAATTCGCTGCTGGATTGGCATCTGATTAATCTGGTGATGAATGATTTGACAGATTTCGAATTGGAAATCGAGGCAGTAAAAGAAAATAATGATGTGCTGATAAACTTGAACTTTACATTGCATTATTAGATTTTGAAAATTTTTAATGCATTTCGAGTTGTTGTCTTATCTACTGTTTCGACATCCATATCCTTAAGTTCAGCTATTTTGTAAACGGCATTTACAACATTTGCCGGTTCATTTCTTTCTTCTTTTGTCATAGCCAGATACGGGCTGTCTGTTTCAGTTAAGATATAGTCCAAATCTATTTTTTCAACCAGGTCCTGGTGATGTTTTGAGTAGCAGAGCATTGTTGAAAAGCTCATGTAGGCATTGTCCATATTCATGATTCTTTTTGCAGTCTTAAGGCTGCCGCCGTAACAGTGGAAAACGAAATATGGGATGTTTTCATACTCTGCAATGATGTTGACGGTCTTTTTCTCGCAGTCCCTGACGTGCATGACGATAGGAACCTCATATTCATCGGCAAGCTCCAAAAAGCCGGTAAATATTTCCTGCTGTCTTTCACGCAGTGCCTTGTCGGTAACGTAATAGTAGTCCATTCCGACCTCACCGATTGCCACGATATCATCCAGGTGTTTGGAGATGTTTTCATGTGCAATTTTTATCTCTTCGGGAGTGGCATTCTGTGAGCTAACAGGGTGAAAACCGAAAGTCGGGTAAATGAAGCCTTCGTAATCTTTTGAAAGCTGCAGTACTTTCATATTGCTGTCATTGCTGAATCCTGAAACTATTACATTGTCAAGTTTGTCTTTTGCCCTGCCGACGACATCTTCCCTGTCATCGTCAAAGTCCTCAAAATCAAGATGGCAGTGGGTATCAATCATTATTAGACTCCAAATCTTCTTTCCCTTTCCTGGTATGATCTGATGGCCCTTATGAAATCGACTTTCCTGAGTTCCGGCCATAGGGTTTCACAGAAATACAATTCGGAGTATGATGATTGCCACAGTAAGAATCCGCTTAGGCGCTCTTCGCCGCTGGTTCTGATAATAAGGTTAGGGTCTTCGACTCCTGCTGTGTACAGGTTTTTGCTGACAAGCTCCTCATCAACGTCATCGATAGTGATTTTGCCGTCCTGCACATCTTTAATAATCTTTTTGAATGAATCTATGATTTCCAAACGTCCATCATAGCCGATAGCTATATTAAGTAATCTTTTATCATACTGTGCAGTTGCGTCTTCAGCTTCCTTAATGGCTTCTCTTACATTTTCCGGAATTAAATCAAGTTTGCCTACCACTTTCACTTTCACTTCGTTTTTGTGTATCTTTTCGTGTGTAACTAATCGTTTGAAGTTTATGAGGAATAGTTTCATCAATCCTTCAACTTCATGTTGAGGTCTGTTGAAATTTTCTGTTGAAAAAGCATATACTGTGATGATTTCGATTCCGAGTTCGATACTCCAGTCAAGAACTTTTTCCAGGGTGTCAACTCCGATTTCATGTCCTTTGACGACATCAATGTTTCCCTGGAGTTTGGAATATCTTCTGTTTCCATCCATGATTATGGCTACATGCTTTGGCATTTTCTCGGGTTTCAGATTTCGAGATATATACCATTCATATATTTTATACAGTATATTTTCTTCCATATTATCCCATTATCAGTTTATTCATCAGCCAAATCGTGAACCAATACCAAACTGCGAACGTATCCTTCGATACTTTGGTCTCTGCTGGTATCGATGTAGGTTCTATCAATTCCGAATGTTACCGCACCATAACTTGGCCAGGAATTAAGTAAAACAAGTGATCTAAAGATAATATTTCCGACCCTTCCGTTTGGTGCAATGATTATGTTGCATTTGTCATTTATAGCTTTTTCAATTAGTATAAAGTAGTTTTTGACCTCTACATCAGTGTTTTCCTTGATGAGTTTTGTCAATTTCCTGCTTTCTTTGATTGAATTGGAAACTTCCTTTCCTCTTCCAAAGTCATCTTCCCTTCCTTCAGCTAAAACTGCAATTTTAGGGGTTTTTCCAAGTCTTTCAAGGAATTCAACACAGTGCATTGCCATTTCATATCTTTCCTCAACACTGGTTCCTTCATCAATTCCAACAGGAGTTAACAGGAATTCGTATTCATCGCCATTAACATAGGTGGCCCTTGACAAATTAGGATAGTGTTCCTTGAGTTCTTTCATAATGTTAGAGGCGGGAAGTGAACCGCGGACTACACCGTCTATCTTATTGTCCAAAACTGCCTTAACTAAATCTTCATCTCTATAAATGAGTTGTATATCTGTTTTTGGGTGTTTTTCTTTAAAAATATGACACGCTTGTATAATATTTTCATTTTCTCCAACACCGATAGCTATCCTCTTCATTAATTTAATAATATATCATTCATTATAAATAATCTTTTCAAATTTTTTTTAGAAAAATAGGAAATAATTGGAAAAATGAAATTTTCCAAATCTAGTTATTGAAATTCTCAATTGCACTATCTACCAGATTAAGCACGGATTCGGCCAAATCGGGATAGCTTTCATTGATTGTAACTGGAATGTTGTCGCAGTATATTACTTCAAGGCCTGCAGCTATCGCATCCTTTGTTGCCACATCAACAGCGGCAGCCTTTAGCTCTGTCAACATGACTTCAGCCTTGTCCATATACTTTTCCATGTCCTGGCGCAATAGTGGCCTGTTGGATAGATGTGCGGTTGTTCCAATGATTTTGCAATCATAATTCCTTTCAAGATAGTCGACCAGCTTGTCCTTTACCCCTTCAGGAGCGGTTGTTGCAAAGAGCACCTTTTTGCCTGCGATGTCTCCCAGAGGCTTAGGCCTGAATACTGTGGATATCACAGTAGCATCGGGATTTACTTCATTGACAAATTCCTCAATGTTTTTGATTTTTTCATCATCAGCCATTGGTTCTTCGCACATGGTTAAGATAATCAGATCTCCCAAACCGATTCTATAGGGTCCAAAATAAGTGGTTAAATTTTCAATCGGCTGGTTTGCTCCAACGAGAACGATTTTTTTATCGGTCTTGATTGGGGGTATTGCTGCTCCGCTTCCTTCAAATATCGCAAATTTGGCGTCGACTTCATTGGCAAGCTTTGCTCCTTTTTTCATGTTTGTCATAAACACTTCACCAGCCATTCCGCCGCCACATCGTCTGCATCCTATGGTCAATATCCTGCTCATCAATGCATCTTCCCAATGGTCGCTTGCCGCATGAACTCCCTTTTCGGATTGTTCAAGCAAGAATTTTGCATTAATCTCCAGTTTTTCACCATGCACAACTTCAGGCTCTTCAGGTCCTCCGCGACCCATTGCAATGACGCATGGTTCATATCCGTTATTATCAATTAATCTAGAGACAAACCCGGAAACTGCAGTTTTTCCGATACGTTTTCCTGTTCCAAGGATGGTTATTGATGGTTTTTCCATGATTTCGTATTGGGTTGTAGGTTCGAATTTGAAATCAGGGCCTTCATAGCTTATACCTTCATTCAAGACCTTGCAGGCAATCTTGAACCTTTTAGGGTAATCTAGAATAGGCTCATCGCTCAAATCCATTACGGTATCCGCTTTGTAAGTTCTAATCATCTCAACGATAAGGTCATATGGAATGTCTTTGTCTTTAGCGAATTGAACCGGAACCCCCAGCTTTTCGGAATATGACTCTTCGGAATCATCCCTGAGCTTTTCGGTTCCTCCTATGAAAACAGTTGCGACTATATCGATATGTTCCAGGTTATTTAAAGTATCTATTGCCTCTTTAGTAACTGGTAAATAGTGTTCACCGTCAACCAAACAGAGCATTTTGTTAACAGCTTTCATAATATTAAGTATGAATGCTATTATTATTTAAAAATATTTGAAATTAATAAAAAAAGAGAAATGGGATTAAGCTACACGAAGTTCCTTTTCGGATCTTGTAACTAAATCGGCTAATGAATTGCGGACGTTTTCAGGAATTGAATCGTCTTCCTTATCAGCAATCAATTGTGAAATGATTTTACAAAGGACAAAAATAGCATGTTTATGTTCGGCTTTTGTCTTATGTATGTGGTGAGGGCTTATTTTTAGGGTGATATATTCGCTACAGTCATTAGTTATTTGGTCATCTTCTGCGAGGTATTTTAAAACATATACTAAAAATTGATGTAATTGTATCATTTCGTCCTTATACATAACTATCTAACCTTTTTAATTAACTATTCCATTAGTTAAAACATAAATTATATGAATTATAATTTATTACTACTTAATTTATTGATATTATATTGTTAGTTAATCCTATTTAAATATTTTATCAAAAAAGGGTTACAATAATTGGATTTTCAATTTTCGTTTTAAATACTATAAAGTTTCGTTGATGGATTATAATTTGATGTGGAATTCTTCGGTTTCAACTATTTTAGGAAGCTTGCCGACGGTTCCTATGCTGTCTTGTGATATTAATAGTATGCCTTCGAAAAATTCCCTGAAATTTTCACAGGCCTCCAGGGCATTTGCCACTTTTGCTTCTGAGGTCTCTCCGTTGACTTCATTTGCTATTCTGGTTGCAAGCCCGTCAGCTATTGAGGGGCTTTTGGCTATTACTGTAACGCTGTCAGATGAGCCGAAACTGATTGAATGACCAATCTTTCCGGAAGATGTGCATATTCCCAAAGGCTTTTTCCTGGCCTTGATTTCAAATGCTATTTCATTTCCAAGAGTTTCATTGTTTGAATAGATTCCGCAAAGCACCTTTTCATCATTGATCAATGCAATGTCTCCTCCGTTTTCCACAATCGAATATTTAGAATCCATTTCAATAAGGTGATTCAATGACAACTCGGAAATTGTGCCGGCGACACAGGCCATAGGCCCTACATCAGCAATAACTGATGATTCAAGCATGGTTTTAACAATCTGGCTTTCATTTTCGCAGTCTATCTTAAGCGGTTCTATTGACAACAGGAAGTCCTGATTTTTACGGATATATGATTTCAAATCGGACCTTATGGAATGGATGTATCTTTTAAGGCCATGATTTTCCAAATCGGTCGTTAATCTGATGTGGGTCTCGCCCAAGTTGATTTCTTCAATGTGCATAGTTGATATTTTATTGGGAGTTACTATTTAATTTTTTCAATAAAGGCAAAATCTTAAAAAGAGTTATATACAATAACTTAATAGTAAATATATCCAATAAAAAAATTGACATGTGTGATATTTGTGAAATCATTTGAATTTTTATCAACTAACAGAGAAGAAAAGCCAAGAAAATGTGGAATAACCATGGTTCTGGATAAGGGTTTGGGCCTTGAAACCGCAAGCAGCCTAATGGATATTTCAGGAGAATACGTTGACTATTTGAAATTCGGCTGGGGAACTTCCATCGTGCATGAACAGGACATCATAAAGGCAAAAGTGGAGATGTATAAAAATCATGATATCACTCCATATACCGGAGGAACCTTATTCGAATTGGCTTATAAAAAAGATAAATTGGAGGAGTTTTTCTCAGAAGCCCACAATTTAGGTTTTCCGGCAATTGAGATATCTGACGGATCAGTAAACATTCCTCATGAGGACAAGCTTGAATGCATTGGGCTTGCAAAATCAGACGGCTTTGAAGTATTGTCCGAAGTGGGAAAAAAGGACCCGTCTCTGGACAAGGAACTGTCTCTGGATGAAAGGATAGAATACATGAATGAAGAGCTGCAGGCAGGATCTTCCCTGATAATTGTCGAAGCAAGGGAAGGCGGAAAGAACATTGGAATCTTCGACAAGGCAGGAAAGGCAAAAGAGGATGAAATAGATTACATACTCAATAATGTGGCTGGAGATAAGATTCTCTGGGAAGCTCCCGCAAAGGACCAGCAGGTGTTTTTCATATTAAAGCTTGGAAACACAGTTAATCTGGGAAACATTTCAAGTGATGACATAACCTCTCTTGAGACCTTAAGAAGGGGATTGAGAGGAGATACAGTTGGAAAAATATAAGAGGGAATTAAATTGACTGAAAGAAGCATAGCACAAATCAATCAAAAGATTGACGATGGCGAAGCAAATATCTACACTGCCGAAGAGTTCAAAAAGCTCATAAAAGAAGGCAACTCACCAAGTTTCGATGAAGTTGACGCAGTGACAACAGGAACATGCGGTGTGATGAGCGGAACTGCAGCAATCCTTAATTTTATTATTTCAGAACCTGGGGAATTCATAAGGGCCAATGAAGTTTACCTGAACGGGGTTCCGGCATTTGCAGGGCCTTGCCCTAATGAATGGTTAGGTTCTGTTGATGTGATTCTGCACGGAACATCACATTCAATATATGATGAAAACTATGGTGGAGGATTCCTTTTAAAGGAACTGCTTGAAGGAAAGGAAGTCGATGTCAGAGTCGAAAGTGCAGAAGGAAAGACAATTGAAAACACAATAACAATGAATGATATCACAAGAGCACAGATTGTAGGCTCAAGGATGGCATTTAAAAATTACACTGCATTCACAAATCCTAACAATGAACCTGTTTCATCAATATTTGCAGCAACACCCCTTGAAGGAAACCTTTCAGGATTGACATTTTCAGGCTGCGGAGACATGAACCCTCTTCAAAACGATATTCCTCACAATGTAATTAAAGAAGGTTCAAAAGCACTTGTAAACGGTGCACAGGGATACATTTTGGGAGACGGAACAAGGTCAAGTGCCGAAAAGCCGAACTTGATGATATCTGCTGATTTAACTAAAATGGATCCGTATTACTTCGGAGGATTCAAGACAGGTCAGGGCGGAGAGATATTCAATACAGTAGCCATTCCGATACCTGTACTTAATGAAGAAATCTACAATAATCTGCTTGTAAAAGATGAGGACATCGATTTGCCTGTAGCAGACATTAAGGGACGTCATTTGCCGCTGGACAATACCAACTATAAGGAAATGTGGCAAGGAAATGACTTGAGGCCGAAATTCGACAAGACCAAATGTTCAAATTGCGACAGCTGTCTTGTGGAGGAAATCTGTCCTACAAACGCATTTAAGGATGAAAGACTGAACCTTGCATACTGCTTTGGCTGCGGAATGTGTGCCAACTTCTGCCGCAAAGGTGCATTTGAGATGAAAACCGGTGACGTGGACCTCAATATCAATGGGGAGAATGTCACTATTCCAATCATATGCAGGCAATCAGACAGATTGAGAGCAAACAAATTATCATTGAGATTAAAGAAAATGCTTGAAAATAAAGAATTTATACTATAGGCGTTCATATGACTAATCAACAAAAAATTACTGATTCACCGATAGATTTTGCAGAGGATATCATCAGGGACGTTAAGAATTCAAAGGAAGATGGTGTTTTGAAGTGTGTCCAATGTGGAATGTGCACTTCAACATGTCCCGCTGCAAGGCATTCCGATTACAATCCCCGTGAAATAATAGAAAGGGTTCTGGAAGGAGACATATCAATTTTAGAGGACGATAACATCTGGAATTGCTTTTACTGCTATACCTGCCATAGCATATGTCCGGTTGGAAACAGCGTATGTGAAGTAAACCAGATTCTCAAGCAGTTTGCGATTAAAAACGGAATAGGATATGACAAGCTCTATGAATACCTGGGATTCGCGGACTCATATTTTACAGCAGCAATCGGAGCTATTCCGGAAATATTTTTCACAGACATCGATAGGGATGTTCCCGGATGGTGGGACTTCAGGCAGAATTTGGATGAAATAAGAACAGAATTGGATTTGGACCCACCGCTTATGCCATCCAGTGAAGTGATTGATGAAGTAAGCAAGATACTGACCATAACAGGATTTAAGGATAAGATTGAAAAGATCAGGTCAACTCAGGAGGATGAAAAATGAAAGACATTCCCGATAAGGACATTCTTCTATTTAGAAGCTGCCTTGTAAGCGTAGAGTATCCTGGTGTTGAAGCGTCAACAAAGTTCGTATTTGACAAGCTTGGAATAGATTATGCAATTTCAGAAAAGCAGACATGCTGTACCGGACTTGGACATTATTCGGATGTGTTTGACCAGATAGACACAACAGCTATCGGAGCGCGCAATTTCAGGATAGCCCGAGAAATTGGCAGGCCAAATCTGGTCATGATGTGTGCGACATGCTATGCAATCAACAAGAAATCAGTTAAATTGCTTAACACCAAGGATGAGTTGAGAAATCATATTAATCAGTTATTTGATGAAAATGGCTTGAGCCACTTGAAATATGAAAAGGATGACTTGAAGCCTACAGAAAACATTTTCCATGTCGTTGATATTTTATACGGCAAAAAGGATAAGATAAAAGATAATATAAAATATGACTTGAGCGGTTATAAGATTGCAACCCACCACGGATGCCATTACTGCAAAGTGCACTATGAGGATACCATTGGTGGTGTAAGGGATCCAAACATTATGGATGAGCTTATAGAGGAGTGCGGTTGCAAGACAATCGGATGGTATGACCACAAAAGGACAACATGTGGAACAGGGTTCCGCCAGAGATATTCAAATCCGGAACTGTCATTTACAGCCACTGCAGACAAAATGAATGCAATCGATGATGAGGAAGTGGACATTTTGGTCCATTTATGCCCAAACTGCCATATACAGTTTGACAGGTATCAGCATTTGATATCAGAGCGTGAAGGCAGGAACTTCAGGGCAATCCATCTAAACATTGCCCAATTCATTGCATTGGCAATGGGAGGGGATATGAATAAGGTAATAGGAGCAAAAGCCCATACGGTACCGATAGATTCAGTGATTAAAGAGTTGAAGGAGGTTGAAAAATGAGGGATGATTTGAAAGTTGGCGTGTTTTTATGTGAATGTGGAGGAAATATTGCAGATATTGTGGACTTGGATAAGGTCCGCGAAGAATTGGATGTTGAATTCATAGGACAGTTTGAAAACTTGTGTTCCTTGAACGGACGTAAGATAATCCGTGATGCAATCTTTGATTATGACCTTGACCGAGTAGTAGTAGCTGCATGCTCACCGATAAGCCATGAAAAGACCTTCCAGGACTATGTAAAGCCTTTAAATCCTTATCTCATGGACATGGCTAACATCCGCGAGCAGTGCTCATGGGTACATGACGACAAGGAAAAGGCAACCCACAAGGCAATCACTCTCATCAACGCATCCATAGAAAAGGTAAAGCAGTCCGATGCTGTTGACCCAATATACTGCCAGACTCCTGATGACGTGGCAGTAATAGGAGGGGGAATTGCAGGAATGAATGCCGCATTGTCCCTTGCAAAGCAGGGAACAAAGGTAACCATTATAGAACAGACTCCTTCCATTGGAGGGCATATGGCTAAAATAGGTAAGGTATTTTCACCTGTCAAAATTGCAGAAGAATGTGGAATGTGCCTTTTGAACCCTATTCTAAATGAACTTGTCTGGAACGAAAACATTGAAGTCATAACCAATGCGAAGGTAATCGAGGCAGAAAGGAGAGCAGGAACCTATAATCTGATTGTAGAGAAATATCCTAGATATGTCGATACTGAAAGATGCATTGCCTGCGGAAAGTGCGCTGAAGTCTGTGAAGTTGAAGTTCCCAATGACTGGAATGACAATCTTTCAATGAGAAAAGCCATCTACAGGCCATTCGGACAGTCATATCCTGAAAGCTATGTTATAGACATGGATAACTGTTCAAAATGCAGCAACTGCGTTAAAGTCTGTACCATGAAGGCCATTAAGCTTAGGGGAAAACCTGAAAAGATACCTCTGCAAGTCGGTTCAATAGTTGTTGCGACAGGCCATAAGCTGTTTGACATGGAAAAGCGTCCGGAATACGGCTATACAAGATATGATGACGTAATCACACAATCAGAATTGGGACGTATTACAGGAGTAAACGGCCCTACAAAAGGAAAGCTCCTGAAATCCAATGGTGAAGTTCCAAAGAGGGTTGTCATGATTCAGTGTGTAGGTTCACGTGATGAAAAGCCTGACGGACACAGATACTGCTCAAAGATATGTTGTACTGTGGCCTTGAAGAACGCAAATATCATCAAGCACAAGTATCCCGACACAGATGTTCTGATATGCTATACTGATGTAAGAACTCCTGGAATGTTTGAAAAGTACTACAAGCACACCCAGGAAAATGAAGTCAGGTTCCTGCGAGGACGTCCAGGTGAAGTCGTCAAAAAAGGTGACAATTTCATTGTAAGAACTGAAGATACCTTGAAAGGAGAATTCGTTGAAATTGAGGCGGATATGGTGGTTCTTTCAACTGCAATGGAACCTTCAGAAGGCACTGAAGAGATAGCCAAAATCCTGAATGTAGGAACAACAGAAGACGGTTTCATCAAGGAGTCACATCCTAAAATCAAGCCTGTGGCAACCGATGTTCAGGGAATATTCGTTTGCGGAACCGCCCATGAGCCGAAAGACATTACCGATTCTATCATGCAGGCAACTGCAGCCGCATCAAAGGTCGGAGAGTATAACTATGGTGGTGTGGAAATAGAGCCGTTCATTGCAGAAATAGACACAGAAAGATGCATAGTGTGCGGCGATTGTATCCAGAGATGCAAATACAAATCCATGAGCATACAAAACGATGAAATCTACATCGATCCTATGAGCTGCACCGGCTGCGGAAAATGTCTTGTTGGATGCAAACAGAGAGCTATTACTGTAAATGGAAACATTGATGAGAAAATCATGTCCACCATCAAGGGAGTACTGTCCAAAAAGCAAGACGGTCAGCGCATGATTCTTGTATTTTTAGACAATATAGGTTATACTGCCGCAGACAATATCGGAGTAAACAGATTGTCCTATCCGGAATCCATTCATATCATCAAGGTCATTTCTGTAAACCGAGTAAGGCCAAGACACATCAGATATGCACTTGATAACGGTGCTGATGGCGTATTCATCGGAGAATTCCCTGGTGATTTGATGTATGATGAAGTTGAGCGTAAAATCCAAAGGGTTAAAGACAGAATTGCGGAAATGGGTCAAAATCCTGATAGGATTACATTTTCAAAAGTGTATATTCCGTACTTCTCAGGACTTGCTAGAAAATTCAATGAATTCGACAAGAAAATTGCCGAATTGGATGAAGCAGGATTATAGCGTTTTTTGCAGATAACTTTTTTATCTGCCCTATTTTTTTTATTAAATGGTTTTGAATCTTTTTAAGGAAATCATTCACTAAAAACACCCAAAATTTTCCTTTAAATAGCTAATTAACTCATTCAAATCCATTATTTAAAAAATTTTGTGAGAACATCATTTTCTCTCTATAACATTGGACAGATTTTCTCAAAACCATTGAAATTAACCCCATTTTCGAGGATAAGAATGTTCTTGTCAAAAGACCACTAGTTTTACACACAAATAAAAATCATTATATAACATTTTAAACACAATTTATATTATGCATTAATCATATTGGTGATTGAATGAAAGATAAACACTTAATAATTATTCTTTTAGTTGTAATAGCTATCCTGGCAGCTGCCGTTTGTTTGACCTTTTTCTCAAACAATCTGAAGGAAGACGCCTATGTTGATATTATGGTAAATGACACTATCTGCAGAGGAGATTCATTGAACGTTCAATTGATGGATGTAAATAAAACTCCAATTGTTGACAAGAAAGTCAATATAACATTCACTAACGGCAATGAGACATATAACTATTTTTCCGTTACAAACAAGTATGGAATTGCAACAATGAAAATTGATTTGGATCCTGGTAATTACACAGTCAAAGTTGATTATAATGGCGATGAAATATACGCTTCAAACTCATCTATAAAAGAAATTACTGTTTTAGAAGAGGTAAAACAGGCTGAAGTTTCAACCATCTCGAATGACCCTGGTGCCTTTTACAGTGCTCATGCGGGAAGGGTAATTTACACAGGTGAGGTTCAATATGCTCCGGATTATCATCATTGGAAACATTTGGGAAATAACGAGTGGGTAAAAATCGATTGAAATTTTGAAAAAACCTTTAATTTACATTTTCTAATGTAGATGGTTAAATCAGTTTATGTAAAAATAACAATTAGCCTTAAGCAAATTCAATTTTCAAATTATAATTATGTACTTGTAAAAATAAGATATTATTTAAATGGTCGTAGATGAAATTTAATCGAGGTGTTCAATTATCTGCAAACCCAAGTCAGTACATTTGTACAGCCTTCCCTTTCTGACTTCCTCATTGACACAGATTACAAGGTCATACTTTTTCAAATCTGCAAGTGCTGATGATACCTGGCTGGTCCTCACATCAATCTCCTTGGCGATTTCTGAAGGCATCTTCAAATCACTGCCTATTGACCTTAATGTGTTTGTTCTGTAAGGTGATACTTTCACATATCCCAGAATTTTATATAACTCCATTTCATCCATATTAATTATTGTAAAGATTATCTAAAAAGTCTTTATATATCATTTGTATTTTTTTATATTGTTTTAATCATAATGTTAACATAAGATAAACGAAAATTATTTAATAAAAACTGATATAATAATATTTGAGGTCAGTAAATGTCAAAAAATTGCCCTAAGTGCGGAAAGAATATTACATTTGATGGAGCACTGTTCTGTCCTGAATGTGGCCATAAGTTCACAGGCAAGGCTGTCGTGGACATGGATTTCGATTGGATAGATAATATTTTGATGGTTCATGATGAAAAAACCGGAGAAAGGAGAGTTTCCAAAGCAAAGCTTGCAGGAATAATCATATTTGCATTATACATTTTTGGATTTTTGGTGCAGAGCGGATATCATTTGAGGTTAGGTTCTTTTAATTTTATTTTTTCAGCATTTCTCTGCATTTTCGCAGGTCTGTTTTATTATTTTGTTTGCCGTGGAATCGGCTATATTGTAAGAAAAATAAGAAATTAGCTATTGTTTGCCAATAGCTTTCATAAATCTTTTTTTAATTTGAATAGGACTCAAATCAATTATCGGTGCCTTTGAGTTTCCGGCATCAGTTTCATACACGACAAAGCTGCAGTCATCGCTTTTGATTACGTCCGTCAAATCGATATCCTTGAAGTTGCAGCTGTTTTTGAATCCGACGCTTTTTGCAATCTCACACAAATCAAGCACCTGTGCGTAGGTATCTTGGTTTCCTGTTGAACCGTATGCGCCGTTATCTATCACAATCCAGGTTAAGTTACGGGGATTATGGGCAAAGACAGTTACAAGAGAACCCATATTCATTAAAAGTGAACCGTCACCATCGATTACAACAATATCCTTATCTGGACGTGCCAGTGCAAGGCCAAATCCTATTGATGATGCAAGACCCATTGATCCGATCATGTAAAAGTTTTCAGGTCTGTCTTTTACGTCATACAGTTCCCTTGAAGGAAAACCGATATTGCATACAACGATTTCATCAGTTATGTTTTCCATAATGTCGACTATCGCTTCTCTTCTTACCATGTTATCACCAATAGCTTATTTCCAGAAGCACTGAAACAGGCTTTCCCTCTTCGCAGGACAAGTCCCAGGCTTCAATTATGTCTTCATAGGCTCCGTCAGGATTTCCAGGTTTGAAAAACCTGTAATCCATAGCTTCCAATATTCTTGGGGTTGATTTACCCATAGGGACCTGTCCGCATATGCTTTCGCCTTCAGTTCCCCTATGGCTCATTATCATAAGCAATGGGAATTCATAGAGTTCCATTAATGATTTCAATGCGTTAATTGAGTTTCCAAGTCCTGAATTCTGCATCAGTATTGCAGGCTTTTTGCCCCCAAGATATGCTCCTGCACATATTCCTATTCCTTCCTCTTCACGTGTAACGGGAATATGGGTTATTTCTTCGTCTTCATCAATCATATCCAATAATTTTGATAGGTTAACACATGGAACGCTAACGATAAAGTCGATTCCAACATCTTTAAGGCCATCAAAAATAGCTTCGCTACTGTCCATAAAATCACTTCTCTTAATGTTATTTAAGATTTATAATTCATCATTTAAATAGCTATTTCAATATTAAAGTCATAGATTTTCGATGTTTTTCAATTTTTTTTGATAAAAATTAATGTTTTTTATTTTTATTAATGTACATTTTAATACAAATAGTTTAATTAATAGAAAACTTTTTATTTAATTTTATGTTAATATATAATCATGTTTGAAAGACTATCCGTTACACCCGAAACAGAAAAAATCCTGACCAAGGCTTTGGATGAGGAAATTTCTGTTGAAGAAGCTAATCATTTAATGAACGTTAAGGGTCCAGACCTCTATCCATTGCTTGCGACAGCCGATTATTTGAGGCAGGAAATTGTTGGAGACAATGTCACCTTCATCAATAACTGCAATATCAATTTCACAAATATCTGTACTGTCAGATGTGGTTTTTGCGCATTCGGAAAGGATGCCGACGACCCGGATGCGTATATTCTAGATGATGAAGCTATTTTAACAAAGGCTCATGGTGCAGTAGAAAAGGGTGCTCACGAGTTTTGCGTAATGGGTGGTGTGCTTGCAGACGCCGATATTGAGTATTACGAACATTTGCTTCAATTGTTGAAAGGGGAATATCCTGATGTGATGATTCATGGATTTTCACCGACAATGATTAGTGATGCGTGTATGGTTTCAGGTATTGACTTTGCTGAAGGCTGTGAAAGGCTTAAAAGTGCAGGTCTGGATACATTGCCTGGAACTGCAGCTGAAATATTAACGGATAGGTCTAGAGAAATAATATGCCCTGAAAAGGTGACTGTCCAGGAATGGATTGACATTGTCAAAACCGCGCATGAAGTGGGAATTCCGGGATCCGCTACAATAATGTATGGTCATGTGGAAACTTTGGAAGAAAGGGTAGAACACATTGACATTATCAGAAAAATCCAAGAGGATACTCACGGATTCACTGAATTCATCCCAATGACATTCATGCACGAGTACTCTCCAATCTTTTTGGAAGGCCAAAGCAACCTGGGAGCTACTGGAACTCAGGATTTAAAGTTATATGCAGTTTCCAGATTGATGTTAAGGGATTTGATTCCAAACATTCAGGTGTCCTGGGTAAAATTGGGATTCAGATTTGCCCAAGTTGTATTGACAGCAGGCGCCAATGATTTGGGAGGCACTTTAGGAGGAGATGAATTGTCTGAAGCTTCAGGTGCTCCTGATGGAGTTGATGCATCAATAAATACCTTAAGCAGAATGGTTAAGGATTTGGGCAGAAATCCAATAGAAAGGAATTCCAAATACACTGAATTCTATCCGATTGAGTAGTCAGGTGGTTTTTATGAATAAGTTTATTGTTTTTGATGGTTTGGACGGCTGCGGTAAGGATACGCAGGTTAATCTAATCGCGGAAATGTATGAAGGTCAAGGCCGTGATGTAGTTATCCGGTCCCATCCATGCAATGACAATAAATTCGGCAAAAAATCAAAGCAGGCTCTTTTAAAAACAGGAAAACTCAATCATATCAAAGCGACTTTTTATTATGGTTTGGATGCGCTCAGGTCTGTTCATATGTATTATTACAATAAAAAAACAGATGTTTTAATCTTTTCTAGATATACAATTGCCGTTGCATATCTTCCGAATGTCGTTGACACAATCGTATATAGGATTGTTTCATTCATTCTACCGAAATCAGATTGCATGTTCTTTTTGGATGTGTCTCCGGAAGAGTCCTTAAGAAGAATCAAGGCACGTAATGAAGATGAAGAAATGTTTGAAAATATTGAGGACTTGAAAAAGGCACGTGCCAAGGCCAAAAAGGTCACATATGAATGGAATGTGATTCCAAGTGATGATTCTCCTGAAATCATCTCTGAAAAAATAAAGAAAATATGTTTAGAATCAGATAAACTGCCTGCAAAATGAGTTAAACGTCTTTTCTTTCATAAACAAATTTAGGAACTGCTTTTGAAAACGGATCGAATGTTTCCCTATTTTTTACTTCCATGCATTTCATGCTTACTTTTGAGTGAAGTGATGAAGGTAATCTAAGAATTCTTTTTAAGTCTATTGTTACTTTAGCGTCAATTGTAGCGAGGTTTACTCTTGCCATTGCTTCAACAAGGTTTTTATATCTTCTAGGACCGATATCCCTTTTGAAATATCCCCAGTTGTTATCTTCCAGGTGATGCCTTGCATCCATGATGTCTTTCATCAATTTGGGATTTATGCCGTCCAGTTTTTCATTCCCGACCAGATGCTGGATATTGAACTTGACTTTATCTGTAAATATCTTTGAATATCCAACTGGAATTGAGAAATGTTCGAAATTGAAGCTTTTGTTTGAAATTTCGGGATTGACGAACTGTGATTTCGGTACTTCAGCACCAGCAACGTATTTCAACACTTCAGAGCGGAGTTCGCTGTTTGCAACCATCATCTCCTCATCAAGAATTCTGATGTGATATCCTCTTCCAGAATAGATCAGATGGATATTTTTAAGGCCCAAGTCGGATTCCAATGTGTCAATTAGGCTATTGACAATTTCCAAAGCTTCGCCTAGGCATACTTCACATACGCCGTCACATTGGCAGGTTCTTATTGGAATGTCCTTTGCATCGACGTCAAAAATGTATTCTGCCTTCTGCCAGTCTTCCCTTCTTCTAGGGTTGTTGTAAAATGCTACTGAAATGTAAGCTGCAAAAGGAGACTTGAATCTTAGAAATTTTTTCAAAGATTCAGTGCCTCTAAAGACCTTATATCTGTCGTTAGGGCCTTTGCCGTTATGGTCAAAACCGAACTCCCTTTTTTTAATGTCTTTACTTATGAATTCCGGCAAGTCCTTTTCGGACCATTCCTCACGGTAGTATTGTCTCCTTTCTTTTAGAGTAGCTTTGGAAAACATGATTAATAATTACTTTTTTAAAGTATATATTATTTCTTAAAGTGCGCATTTTCACAAAAACAATTAATAATTTTATTAAATAGTTCCTTTAAATATTAAATCATGGAAGAAATAGTTGAAGTGATTGGAGTTGAACATTTAAAAACTGTTCTTTCCAGTTTAACTCCTGAAGAAATTGTAAAGCCAGCATTCGATAATTGGATTGCTGCTCAAAGAACCGGTCATACAGTTTTGAATTTGGAAAACGGAAAGGTATACGGTTTGGGCATTGAGCATAACCAGTTGCCTCTGGCGGACAATATATACATTGAATTGTTTACAATAAAGGCAAACGAAGACCCTATTGATGCCGAAGAGTTCTTTTCCAAAAGTGAATATGATGAATTTCTGGAGTTCAGCAGCGATGACCCTTGCGAATATATTCCGGATATAATAACTGATTTTTGCGACCAGAATGGTATTGATGAATATGAAAGGAAAATTGGACTTCTGGCATATAATTTCGAAAAAAACGAGCTTGAAAATTATAATATGTGGGAATCATCAATTCTGAATAAGTATTATGATGCGATATATGAAGAGCATAATCCATTTAAGTTTTCACAGTCTTCTATGTAAAAAAAATAAAAAATAAGGAAGAAACTTAAGCAGTTTCTTCAAATTCTACTTTTTCACCAAGCACTCTTAAACCGATGAACATCACAATAACTGCGACTGGGATACAGAAGTACCAAGCAACTCCAAATCCTGCTGGGATGTATCCGAATACGATTGAGATGATTGCAACGAAGATTGCATAGTAAATTTGTGTTTGAACGTGGTCAATATGGTTACAGCTAGTACCCATACTTGACAGGATTGTAGTATCTGAAATAGGTGAACAGTGGTCACCGAAGATAGCTCCAGTCAATACACCACTTGTACAGGTAACAACGAATCCCATATCAGGTGAAACCGCCCAAGCGAGAGGGATGGTCAATGGCATTAAGATACTCATTGTACCGTAAGATGTACCTGTTGCAAATGAGATCAATGCTCCTAATACGAAGATTAAAGTTGGTAAAATCCAGAATGGAATTGTATCCTTGAGGATACCTACTAGATAGTTAGCAGTACCTACTTCTCCGATTACTCCACCTAAGGACCATGCGAGCAATAGGATTACACCAGTGATAACAATGGTTTTCATACCTCCAACCCATTCAGCGATAGCTTGTTCGACACTCATAATTTTTTGAAGAACAGCCATTACAATAGCTACGATTGAAGCGAGCAATGCTGCTTGGAACAAAGCAACGGATGCGTCTGATTGGGATAAAGCTGTAAATATACCATTGAATGATAATGGTGAAGATTTCATGATAGCGATAAGTGCTTGATCTTCCCCACCTAAGATGATGGTGTAACCGCTCCAGTAGAATGCGATAAGAGCACCTATGATTAAAGTACCGATTGGAATGATTGCATTCCAGATGCTTAATTTGATACCTTCAACAGGTTGTACTTCATCGAATCCTGGAGCTTCAAGAGCTTTTACAGGTTCTGAGTCTTTTCTTTTACGAGCTTCTTGTTCCGCTTTTTTCATTGGTCCAAACTCATATAATGTGAGTGCAGAAATTACAATGAATATTAAAATCAAAATGTTATAGAATCTAAATGGAATAGTCTGTAAAAATATTCCGAATCCACTAACGTTCATTCCGATTGATTTGAAACCTTCAGCGATTAAACTGATTTCCAAACCAATCCAAGTAGAAATGATTGCAATACCAGCAACAGGAGCAGCAGTTGCGTCAACAACGAATGCTAATTTTTGTCTGGATACTTTAAGTTTGTCCATAACAGGTCTCATGATAGGACCTACGATTAAAGAGTTTGCATAGTCGTCGAAAAATACACATAATCCTAAGAACCATGTGATAAGTTGAGCTTTTTTAGGGGTATCAGCACGTTTAGCCAATGCATCCGCCAAAGCTTTTGCCCCACCCATTTTGGTAACTAATTGAATAATACCACCGATAAGTAAACATTGAAGAACAATACCTGCATTCCATGGGTCAGCCATACAGCCGATCACTTGGCTTCCTAAAGCTAGGAAAGCATTGATAGCACTTTCAATAATGTTTAAATTATTTACAGAAACCATGAATTCTCCAACGAAAACTCCAATAAACAGTGATAGAATTGTTTCTTTGGTAATAAATGCTAATATAATAGCTACAAGTGGAGGTAATAATGTTAAAACCCCAAATCTTACTGCATTATCATCACTAGCAGGTGCTTGAGTGATTACAAGGGATAATACAAAAAGAGCTATTACAGAAAAAGCAGTTATTAGTCCGATTTTCATATTGTCGTTTATGTTCATAAATTCCACCATTTATTAAAAAAATATTTTTTTAAATTCTGTAATGAGCATAATTTAATTTCTATATTTATGGATTCTTGTTGTCGACTGTTAAGAATCACCATAAACAAATTAAATCATATTATATAATTTATAATTTATATTATAAAAAGTATTACGATTTAAATTAAAATTAGTGTGTTTTAATTCGATTTAATATAAAACAATAGAAATTAAAGAACAATATTATTTTAATCTAGTGTTATGGATTTGTTCAATTATCAAATCGGATTTTTATGTTTATTAAATATAAAAGGACTATTTTAATTGACATTTATTTTTGAGGGCATTACTCTTCCTTGGCCTGGTTGTCGAGTTGATATTTCTTGCGTCCGTAACATGAAAGGGGATTGTTTATGCCTTTGCATGATTTGTCGGGATGGCATAGCTGAGGCAGGTGTATCTTTATCTTCTCGCAGCTCATTGGAGTATACCATTTTGTTTCGCCTTCGTGATTGATGTCAACCTTGTCATGCATACCGAAGCCCAGTTTTGAAATGATGTTTATCTTTTCCTGTGGCTGGTCTTCAAATAGCGGTGGTGTACAGTTGTCTGCGGCATCAAAAATCAACGGCAGAATTTCATTTTCAGTAATTGACAGGTCAGGGTCCATATCGGATACCTTCACGGTTTCATCTGAAGCGAAAATTCTTGGATATAGTCTTGCATATGATGCAAATGAAGTTAAAAGAAGCACTATTGCATCGTTACGTCCTCCTGAAGACACTCCGTTAACGGTTGCTTCAATGCATGGTGGGAATGCATCAGGATTTAGCTTTCCTGCCTGCACGCTTCCGTAGATTCCTCCGCTTCCGGCATAATATTGGTTGTATTTGCTTATTTCGTCCGGAATGAACTCTTTCAATTGCTCTCCTATTTTTATGATTGCAGGGTGAATCTCGATTCTTGCTGACATTTCCTTGATTCTTGCAATATACTCTTCAGTCTTTTGCATAATCAGTCTTGAAAGGATCTGTTCTTTGACGCTATCTCCTATCAGTATGCCGTACATCCTTTCCGGATTTCTGTCATGGAATTCATCGGCAAATCTCTCCAGGAAGTCGTCCTGCTGGAGTATGATGTCTCCGTTATCAATCAATAAATCGCTTAGTTTAAGTTTTTTTGATGCTATAACATCTCTTAGGGATTTCCAATTGATTGCACCGTCTATTTTTACTTCATCAAGCACTTCATCGATTATATCTGCCCTTGCCATCGGAGGTATTTTTGCAAGCCTTTCCAAAATGAGAAGTCCCTGTGATTCGATGAACAGCCTTGTTTCACGGGAGCCTAAGTTGAACTGAATTGCGATTGCCTGGCATAGAATGTGGAATGTAACGACATCAATGGAATACAATTCCTCGTTGGTCAGGTATTCAAATTCAGCCTGTCTGAAGTTTTTGTTGTTCTTTTTCTCGATTGCCCATTGGACACGTTTCATCGCATAATCAGCATATGATTTCGGAATCAGTGAGTCGTCGGATATTCTCTGGTTCAGTGTATGGGTACAGATATCAATCAAATCTTCATCTTCTTGAAAAATCTGGTCCAAATCACCGTATCCACCAATGATTCTTCTTCCTTCATCAGATAATGGGTTAATAAAAGAAACTTCAGCCATGTTTTTAACTTTTTATTTCATGTTTTAAATAGCTATCTCATTTTTAAAATCAATTTTGAGTTTAAAATATTAATCTATAACAGCGTTAAAAAATATAATTTATTAAATATGAATAACATAATTAAATCATGTTTAAATTAATTGAGGAGAAATATTAAATGACTAAAATATTTATATCATGTGCACTTCCTTACGCAAACGGGCCGTGTCATTTGGGCCATATACGTTCCACATACTTGCCTGCTGACATATATGCAAGATATAACCGTATGATAGGCAATGACGTGCTTTTGGTCTGCGCTACCGATGAACACGGAACCCCAATTGCAGTTAAAGCGGATAAGGAAAACAAAAAACCGATTGAGATTGCAAAAAGATATCACGATTTGATTGTAAAAGACGTTGAATCAATGAACATTTCACTGGATAACTTCACAAGGACCACAGATGAAATTCACTATGAAATAGCACAAAACTTCTTTAAGGACTTATATGATGAAGGATTAATCTACAGGCAGGATTTGGAACAGCTCTACTGTCCAAACTGTAATAAGTTCCTTCCTGACAGGTATGTTGAAGGATTATGTCCTGTTTGCGGTTCTGAAGCAAGAGGAGATCACTGTGAAAAATGCGGAAGGGCATTGGATCCAACAGAACTTGATGAACCTCACTGCATAACCTGCGGAACAACACCAATCATTAAAGACACATACCAATATGCATTCAAATTATCAGAGTTCGAGGATGATTTGAAGGACTACATTGCAAACAATGAAAATCTTCCCGCAAATGTAAGAAACTATGCAATGAACTGGCTTGAAGATGGATTGAATGACTGGACTTTAACAAGGGATATGGATTGGGGTATTCCAGTACCTCTTGAAGAAGCTAAAGGAAAGGTATTGTACGTATGGATTGAAGCATTTTTAGGATATATTTCCTCAGCGGCCCAATGGTCAAGAAAAACCGGAAATAAATGGGAAGAATACTGGAATGACTTTGTCGTTCATTTCATCGGTAAGGACATCATTTACCACCATTCAATATTCTGGCCGGGCCTTTTAAAAGCACATGATTGCAAATTGCCGGACATGATTTATGCCGGTGAATTCCTATCTCTTGAAGGAGAAAAGATGTCTACAAGTAAAAATTGGGTTATATGGATAGCCGATTTTGTTAAAGACTTCGAACCTGATTTGTTAAGGTACTTCCTGACCATCAATGCTCCTTTAAATAAGGATTCAGATTTCTCATGGGACGATTTCCAAAGAAGGAACAATGACGAATTGGCAGATGTAATCGGAAACTTCCTACACAGGACATTCACATTCACACGCAAGTTCTTTGACAGCAAAGTTCCTGAATACAAAAACCCGTCCGAAGAGGATGAGGAATTCAGAAAAGCCATTCAGGAGTTGCCTGATGCAGTCGGTGAATATATTACCAACTTTGAATTCAGGGAAGGTTTGCTTGAAATATTCAAGGTCGCTAAAAAGGGAAACAAATATTTCAATGACTGCGAGCCATGGAAAGCCGTAAAAGAGGACATGCAAAAGGCAGCAAACTGCCTACATTTATCCAATCAATTGGCAAAAACATTAGCTTACGTATTGAAACCTTATTTGCCAACCAAAGCTGATGAAATAGCTAAAATTATTAATTTGAACAATCTTGACGATTGGGAAGACGCAAAAGTTCCACTACCTGAAGGATATGAAATCAATAAAGCTAAACCCTTGTTTAAAAAGATTGATGACGACGTTATTGATGAAGAAAAGAAAAAACTAAAGGAAAACTTAAATGAAAATGAGGATGAAAACATGAGTGATTTAATCAGTATTGATGATTTTGACGAAGTTGTAATTAAGATAGGTCAAGTTTTAGAGGCTGAAAAAATAGAAAAATCAGATAAGTTATTAAAATTACAGGTTGACATAGGAGAGGAAAAACCTAGGCAAATCGTTGCAGGCCTTGCAAAATTCTACTCTCCTGAAGAATTGGTAGACAGGAAAGTCTGTGTTGTAGCCAATTTACAGCCTGCAAAATTATTCGGAACATTATCCGAAGGAATGATTTTAGCAACAGGAGAAAGCGGAGCATTATTATCTCCTGATGAAAATGCTGAAATCGGTGAAAGAATTCAATAAAATTTGATTGTTATGGAAGATTCTGTCCTGGTAAACAAAGCAGAGAAATACTTAAGAGAAATATCAAACGAGTCAATTAGTCTGGAAAATATTGATGATTTTGATAATTTCAAAAATCTTTACTTTAAGCTAGATGACAGATTAAACTATTTGCAAAAATTAAAGGACGATATGGATGCACAAGGATATACCACTCCTTTTACATCCTTAAGCCGTTATGGAACCAAGGCAGTAGCCGATGTTGCGATGGAAGAGGTCGGTGAAAACAGCCGCCACAACCAGATTTTCAAAACCAAAGCCAATGCCAAAAAGAATATTTTAGATAGGGTTAAATCAGCCATAGATTCACACAAGATTGCTATTGGACACCTTAATCAATACGGATATGTAAAATGCGATTCCTGTTATAAGAAGTATTCAATGGATGACTATAAAAAAATGGATTCCAAGTGCACATGCGGATGTAAGTCATTTTCATTTAAGGTTAACAGGGCACTGACACACAGGCTGGAAATCATTCCATACCTGCCCCTTTCAGGAAATTATATGGTTCTAAGGAACCAGCTTTCAAGTTATGGAAGGGAGGCCCTCAAAAAAGTTTTAAACATATTGAAACAGGAACGTAAAGGTGTTGTAAAAACAATATCTCTTGTAATCAGATTTAAGGATGAAAACAACAGGATGGTCCGAAAGAACGTTACTCTTGATTCTGAATACGTAAACAATTATGAGGAAGAAGTGAGAAGGATCTATGGCAGGCGCGTCAGGATTGAGAAATTGAGGTTCCATAGAACCAAGCCGGCCATCATTGACGACCAGCATGCAAGAACAGCTTTGGCCATTGCTTATGTCAGGTACTGTGAAAGCATAATCAATGAGATTAAAGAGGATATTTTAAAAAGAAGACTGTCCGATTTCAAAAGGATAAACAACTACGACAGCATCCTTGCCGAGTTTGAAAACCAAACTCCTGACTTTATAGATAAGGACGATGTAGATACAATAGAATCCTGGAGAAAATCAAAAATCGATGAAAAGTTAAAAAGCTTCAACTATCTTGACAAGTTTGGAAACAAGAACAGGTCATTGAACCGCGATTTGAAAATAAGGGACAACATATATAAGAATACTCTTGTAAACATAGCCTCCACTTTGATAAAATGGGACATGTTTAGGTTTTATTTGACAACATCCTATAACTCAAGAAAGATAGACATAGGTCCGTTCCCATATATCCGTGTTGAACTGGATAGAGAGCAACGGAAAGTCTTTCAAACAACAGAAACAAATGTAATCGAGATTTTACAGAGTTTCACAGATATCAAGATTATCCCAGTATATGAAATGGATTTGCTGCTGTATGAAAAATTCAAGTTCGAAAAGCAAATCAAGAGCTCAAACATAAAATTCAATAATGCTGCATTGGGAGCTGCATTGATACATCTGAATTCAGACATGGAGCTTGAAGAAATCAGCAATGCATTCAATATCAACGAATCAAAAATCAAAAAAGAAATAAAGAATATAGATACAATAAAAAATCCTAAAAGCGATAAATCCAAGAAATTCCTTGATTTGATAAAGAAATAGTGATAATATGGACGAAAGCATAACAACAGTTCACGTGACAAGCGTATTGACTTCATCAAGGATAGTGGATTTAATCGAGGAATATCCCAATTTAACGGAGATAACATGCTCCCCAAGCGTTTATAAAAGGACTTCCAAAAAATATATCGAAGCATTAGAGCAGTTGGACATTGAAGTTAAGAAGAGATATAATTGGGGAGCCAAAAGCAGAACCAACGGTGCTGAAGATTTCGTATTGAGACTGGCTAAAGACGGACTTAAGCCAACAGAAATTTCAAAAAAAATGGGCATAACCCTTAATCGCGTTTATTATTTACTTAATAAAACAAATGAAAAATTTGATAACAGAAACAGGAAACATGACCACAGTAAAGTGAAATCCTTAAAAGAGGAGGGTCTCTCCGCAAAGGAGATATCTGAAGAATTGGATATTCCACTCAGAACTGTGTATAATATCCTAAACAAAAAGTGATAACTATGATGATTTTACCACAACTTCCTTTGTATGCAATAGCTATAATCTGCGGGTTACTTTCATTTTTTGTAACCAGATTATCTATGCCGAGGATTATAAGAAAGCTTGAAGCTGCAGATATTGTAGGAAAAGACATTCACAAATCATGGAAGCCTATCGTAGCAGAAATGGGCGGATTTGGAATATTGTTCGGATTTATTATTGGAATGTTTTCAGGTATTTACATGCACGACCTTTTAACATTCCCGTTAGTAATTGTATTGGTTGTAATATTGCTTGTAGGTATAATTGGAATTGTAGATGATTTGCTTGCTCTTTCATCAAAGGAAAAGTTCTTTTTACTATTTTTAGCAGGCCTTCCATTGATTTGGGCAGCACCGCCTAATGTAGGATTATTGTATTTGATTTCAATACCTATTGCGCTTTCCATAGGTTCCAATTTGACAAACATGCTGGCTGGCCTAAACGGAATCGAATCAGGATTGGGTATCATATCATTGGCTTCCCTGACCATCGCATGTATCATTTTAGGAAAATATGACGTAACAATCATATCCATGAGTATGCTCGGTGCACTTATTGCATTTTTATATTTCAACAGATATCCTGCACAGATTTTCCCTGGAGATACAGGTACATTGATTATTGGTGCAGCAATCGTGTCAATTGCATTCATAGGTCGTGTAAAGTTAATCGCATTCATTGTTCTGATGCCGAACATTATCGATGCCGCTTTAAAATTCTATTCAGCAGGAGTTATGAATCGTCAGCAACAAAAGCCAACCCAATTGAACGATGAAGGAAAATTGGTAAGGCCTCAACAAGGTTTCAAATCCCTGATTCGTCTTGTTTTAAGAAAACCTATTGCTGAAAAGGATGCAGTAAAAATAATCTGGGGAATAGGAATAATATTCGGTATATTGGGTATTCTTGTAGCACTTGTAATGCCTGGAATGATTGAAAACCAGACATTGGCTAACTTCCTGCATATAAAGGAAATGTTTTATCATATTTAGGTGAAAGAATGAAGCCCTACGTAATTTTGAATGCAGCAATGACTTTGGACGGCAAAATAGCTACAGAAAATGGAAGCTCTAATATTTCAGGCGAAGAAGATTTGAAAAGGGTCCATGAACTTAGAAAAGAATGCGATGCGATAATGGTGGGAATAGGCACAGTCATGGCAGACGATCCTAGGCTGACCGTACATAAGGTGGATGCAAATCCCGATGATAATCCTCTAAGAGTTGTGGTAGACAGTAAATGCAGGACTCCAATCGACGCCAGAATTACAAACGAAGACGCAAAAACAGTCATTGCAGTTGCAAATGAATATAAGGATGACTTTTTAAAATCTGAAAAATATCAAACTTTCAAAAATAGGGGCGTAAAATTCTTTTTTTCCGGAAGCGAGCATGTGGACCTGGTTTCACTGATGAACTATCTGCATGAAGAGGGAATAGAAAAGCTGATGCTTGAAGGAGGAGCCACACTGAACTTTTCCATGATTAAATCAGGTCTCATTGATGAGATAAGAATTTGCATTGCTCCGATGGTTGTCGGAGGGGAAAAAGCAAAAACGTTCTTTGATGGTGAAGGCTTTCCAGTAATGGATTTGGCTGCCAGATTGGAATTGGTAGATTCATACAGTTTGGGAAAGGACTTGATTTTAACATATAAAGTGTTAAAATAATCCGCTGAATCCCACATTTTTACAAACACAGTATCTGCAAAGAGACTTTTTGTCATGAATGTATTTCATGCGGCCTTTGCAGAAATAGTCTCCATCAAAATAGTACACGTCATCTTTTTTGTTTTCACTAAATGGATGGAGAGGCTTTTTGGCTATAAGTGCAAGGTAAAGAGAAATATATTTTGTAAATTCACGGGTTTCCACATCACCTGATGCATACCTGTCAAAGTAAAACCCGATATCCGCCTGGATGTTTTTTATTACAGCATCTTTTATTTCAAAATCATCTTTTATTTCCAGTGCGTATATCTCATCATACACAGTTGAGTTATATTTTGCAAGCTTTTTTGTTAAAGGATCCTTGTATCTGTCATCGGTAGCCTTATTCCTTAAGTAATCTATCGGATAGTCCTTTAAATTTTCCTGAATAATCTTCAATAGTTTTGATGCTTTCATAATATTCCTTTTGATTTCAGAAGTTCTCTTGGATTGTCCACAATGGCTTTCATCGCTTCATCATGGGTCAGTCCTGCACCTAAAGCTATTTCATATGACTTTTCGAATGTGATTATGTTGTCAGGGGAGTGTGTATCGGTATTGACAAGGAGCTTGTTTCCGACTTCACGTGCGACATTTGCAACGTGTCCGTTTCCAAGGCAGTGTCCTTGGCGTGCAGAGATTTCCAGATAGATGTCATGCTCTTTTGCAAGTTCGGCCTCTTCAACTGTAATTAAGCCAGGATGTCCTAAAATATCTATATTTTCGGATTCAACTGCAGCCCTGTTTGTTCCAGGTGTAACAGGTTCGTTTAATGTTTCACCGTGTACAACAACAATCTTTGCCCCTAACTCTTTTGCTCTTGCAGCTATTCCGTCAATGGATTCTATTGGGGCATGGGTGACTTCAGCACCTAAAATTACTGTGATATCCCAATTTGCATTGATGTCGTCAATTGCATCCTGGATTGCAGGGATTGTCTCAACGTTTGACCAGTCAACATGATCTGTAATGGCTATTGCTTCATGATTCAATTTTAATGCTCTTCTTGCAAGTTCTGAGGGCAACAGTTCTCCGTCACTGAATAAACTGTGCATATGTAAATCGATTCTTTTGTTCAAAATATAACCTCTTTTTGTTAAATATAATATTTTATATAATACATAGAATATAAATTTATATAACCTAAATATTTATGAGGTAATTGAAATGAAAGCGAAAGCAGTAAAAATGGCTGATGGTGTTTACTGGGTTGGAGTAATCCACTGGCACAGTAGAACCTTCCACGGATATGGAATTCCAGGTACTACCTACAATGCTTATCTAGTATTTGGTGAAGAAAAAACTGTATTGATTGATAATGTTTACAGAGGAATGTTTGAACAGTTCGATGCAAGAGTAAGAGATGCATTTGAACAGGAAGGAAAAGAGTTCAAGATTGACGTATTTGTTCAAAACCATTCTGAAATGGATCATTCAACTTTCTTAAGAGAAACCATTGCTAAATACAACCCTGATGCTGAAATATATGCATCACAAAATTGTATTAATTTCTTAGAAGCACAATATCACAATTTCTCAGATTTGGAAATTACTCCTGTTGCAACAGGCGATGAATTGGACATTGGCGGAAGAACATTAAAATTCGTGTCCGCTCCGATGCTTCACTGGCCTGACAGCATGTTTACCTTGCTTGCTGAAGAGGGAATACTGTTCTCAAACGATGCATTCGGTCAGCATTTGGCACACTCAAAAAGATTCGATGAGGATTATAATACTGAATACTTGCTTAGGGAAGCTCAAAAGTACTATGCTAACCTTGTAACCCTAGGATCTCCAATGCTTAGAATGAAATTGCAAGAGCTTACAGACACTGGTTTAATCAATGACATTAAGATGATTGCACCGTGCCACGGTCAAATCTGGAAAAATCCTGCCCCAATCGTAGAAAAATACACCGAATGGGGATCAGGCGTCTGCAAAGATAAGATTACTGTAATCTATGATACAATGCATCACTCAACTGAAAAGCTCGCTTATCAAATAGCTGAGGGTATCATGAGCGAAGGCGTTGAAGTTGCAATGTATTTCATGCAGGAAGATGGTCCTGATGATGTTATTACAGATATTCTTGACTCCAAAGCTATTGCTTTAGGTGCTCCAACAATGATGAACAAGGCATTTCCAAGAATCGGTAACATGATGTACTGGCTTGACTGCGTTAATTTCAAAGGCACCGGCAGTGAGAAAAGTGCTTTAATCTTTTCATCTAAAGGTTGGGGTGGAGGAGCTGTCAAAAAACTTCAGGATGACCTTGAAAAAGCAGGATTCACTGTAACTGATACTATGGATGTGCTGTTCGTGCCTGACGAAGACGTTTTGGCTGAAGCATTCGAAAAAGGTGCAGCACTAGCAAGATCCATCA
Source organism: uncultured Methanobrevibacter sp. (assembly GCF_947166415.1). Classification (GTDB taxonomy): domain Archaea; phylum Methanobacteriota; class Methanobacteria; order Methanobacteriales; family Methanobacteriaceae; genus Methanocatella. The sequence goes on from NZ_CAMVEE010000011.1 coordinate 36,118, forward strand.
AAGAATAAATAACTTTATTCTTTTATTATTTTTTTCAAAAATTAATTGTTGCAAACAACAACATTATATATCAGGTTATTTAAAAAATAATTTAGGAGTTAATATTATGTCAAGCTTAGTAATTTACTTTTCAAGAAGCGGTGAAAATTATTTTGGAGGGGAACTTAAAAACATCGAAAAGGGTAATACAGAAGTGATTGCCGAATATATTCAGGAATTCGATGGTGCTGACCTTTTTAAAGTCGAACCTGCAGTCGAGTATCCTGCAGATTACATGCAATGCATTGATGTCGCCAAAAAGGAACAGCAAGCTGATGCAAGGCCTGAAATCAAAGAAACTCTTGATAGTATCGACGATTATGATACAGTATACATTGGTTTTCCAAACTGGTGGGGAACACTTCCGATGCCTATGTTTACCCAATTGGAACAGCTTGATTTTTCAGGAAAAGTCGTAAAGGCGTTCGTAACTCATGAAGGATCAGGATTCGGCTCCAGTGAAAAGGACTTGAAAAAACTATGTGAAGGAGCTGAAATCAAGAAAGGCCTTTCAATTCCGGGAGCTAAGGTTTACGATTCAAAAGAAGCCGTAAAAGCCTGGTTAAATGAGTAGTTAAAATCATTTTTTTTTAAATTTTTTTAAAGACCATCATCACTCAAAAGTTTAATTAAATAAAAAACAATATCTATTATTATGACAAATTCAGTTTTCGTACCTGGCCACATAACCGGCTTTTTCAGCATTGAAAATCATGATGTCAGCCTGAAAAACGGATCCTGCGGTGTCGGCTTTTTGCTTTCAAAAGGAGTTAAGACAACAATTTCACCTTCTGATGAATTGGAAATAGATGTCAATCAGGGCAACAGCACTGTAATTGATGAGGTATTGTCAATTCTTGAGGTTGAAACCAATTTTAAGATTGCTCAAGACATTCAGCTTCCAATCGGTGCAGGATTTGGAACTTCGGCGGCTTCCGCGCTTAGCCTGTCTTTGGCATTAAATGAGTTTCTTGACTTGGGATATTCAGAAGAGCTGTGCGGTCAGGTTGCCCATATGGCGGAAGTGAATCTTGGAGCAGGCCTGGGCGATGTGATAGCCCAAACAGGAAGAGGACTTGTGTTGAGGACTTCTCCGGGGGCTCCGGGAATCGGAGAAATCAAATCCTTTGAGCAGGATGTTTTCATAGCATATAAGACCTTTGGAGAAATAGAAACATCCGAAATCATCACGGATTCTAAGCATAAGGAAATCATTTCTGCATCAGGAAGAAAACATCTGGAACTCTTTGAAAAGGAATCAAGTTTGGAAAACTTTTTGTTATTTTCAAATCAGTTCGCCCATGAAATAGGGTTGATGTCTGAGGAAGTCAAAAATTTAGTTGATTATTTTAATTCTTCGAGTGATATTTTAGGAAGTTCCATGGCAATGCTTGGAAATACTGCATTCGCATTCGCATATGATGAGGATGCTTTCAAAAAGCTAGACATCGAAGACTTGCATATAGATAAACTTAACAACATTGGGATTGTTTATGATTAAACTTAGCTATGACATTAAGAATTATCGCCAGGATATACTGGATTTGGTAAGTGATGGGGACACAGTCATAGAATTGGGTTGCCATGTTGGAGGAACCACCAGATTGATTCCGGACACATGTAACATAATAGCTGTTGACAATTCCCCTGAAGCTGTTGATGAAATGAAAAAGCTTGAAAACGTTAGTTTCATTTCGGGAGATGTCAGATTGCATGAGATTTTGGCCGAAGTGTTTAAGATAACCTCGTCATGTGATGTTTTAGCTATTGATTTGGGAGGAGGATATCATCCTGACACTGTTTTTAAGGTATTTTATATATGGTCTTCAACCTTCAAGCCAAAGCATACAGTAATTCGAAACAGGGGCGTTTTGGAGTTTTTCAACTCAGCTATAGGAAGCGGTGAAGAGATTGCCAGTGATGAGGGTTATCTAGAAACTTATCATGATTCAGGAATTCCTCCGCTGATTAAGGAGTTTGACTTATGGACTCCGAATCTGAAGAGATGATTAACTTCTTTTTTTTTTAATATGATTAAAGTAATATTCCAAAATTTATTTTAAACTGTAGAAAATTGTATAATATGTATAATTTAATTTTAAAGAATTAATTAGCATTACTAAAAATTAATTACTTGATTGTCAATTTAAGTACAATTAATATTATATAGTCCAATCAAGAAAAATATAATTCATAACTATAAATGAGGTAATAAAATGATAGGTAAAAAGATTCGTTTAGAAAGAATCATTAACAGAAATACTGGTAGAACTGTAATTGCACCAATGGACCATGGTGTATCAAGCGGTCCGATTCCTGGAATCATCGACATGGATGAAACCGTAGAAGAAATCTCCCAGGGAGGAGCAGACGCAATCTTAATGCACAAAGGAATCGTAAAACAAGGCCACCGTGGTTACGGTAAGGATATAGGTCTTATTGTACATTTATCAGCAAGTACATCACTTGCACCAGACCCAAATGATAAAGTGACCGTAACAACCGTCGAAAAGGCAATTCAGCTTGGAGCAGATGCAGTTTCAATTCACGTAAACTTAGGTTCAGAAACTGAAAGTCAGATGTTGCAGGAATTAGGTGAAATCGCAGAGACCTGTGACTACTGGGGAATGCCTCTTTTAGCAATGATGTACCCTCGCGGACAAAAGGTTGAAAACGAACACGATGTTGAATTCGTTAAACATGCAGCACGTGTAGGATCTGAACTTGGTGTCGATATTGTAAAAACCAACTACACAGGAGACCCTGACTCATTCAAGGAAGTTGTTGAAGGGGCTATTGTACCTGTAGTCATTGCAGGAGGTCCAAAAATAGACACTGATGAAGAGCTATTGCAAATGGTAAAAGATTCCCTTGATGTTGGCGGAGCAGGTGTCGCATTCGGACGTAACCTCTTCCAAGCAGAAAACCCTGGAAAAATTACAAGGGCAATTTCTGAAATTGTCCACCATGATGCGGAAGTAGACGAAGCTTTAAAATTCTTAGAATAGGTGATTTGATGCAAAACAAATTCGCTTGGATCAGCACACCTGATGAAGTGTGGGAAGATAAAAAGGAAATGATAACCACAGCGTTGGAATCAGGAATAGACCATGTTTTAGATTTGGATGATGCAGAACAAATCAGAAAACTGGGCAATGTCAAAATAATTTCCAATCAAGATGATGCGGATATATATCTGGTGGGCATTAACAGCGAAGGAGACGGCTTTCTTGAATTGAATGACGATTTTCTAGATTCAGTCGATATAGCAAATGCAAGAAAAGCCAAAAGCGAAGGAAAAACTGTATGTGCATATATTAAAATCACAGATAAAGCTCATGAACAATTGGCAGTGAAATTGGGACAAATTGTAGATTACATTATCCTTGTAGGAACAGACTGGACAATCATCCCTCTTGAAAACATCATTGCCGATTTGCAAAAGGTAGATGTAAACATTATTGCGGCCGTCAGAGATTTGGACGGTGCAAAAGTGGCACTTGAAACCTTAGAGCACGGAACCGATGGAGTAATATTTGAAGCAAACGACTTCAATGAAACCAAAAAAATAGCCGAAGAAGTCGTTAAAGCATCACAAATCAGATATGAACTGAAAATAGCTACAATCACTAATGTAAAGCCATTGGGATCCGGTGACAGAGTCTGCATTGACACTACAGACATGATGAAACCAGGCGAAGGTATGTTAATCGGTTCATATTCAAAATCACTATTCCTTGTTCACTCAGAGAGTTTGGAAAGTGAATACGTTGCTTCAAGGCCATTCAGAGTAAATGCTGGTCCCGTTCAAGCATATGTAATGGTTCCTGGAAATAAAACTAGATACCTATCAGAACTTATTGCCGGAGATGAAGTTTTAATTGTCAATACCGAAGGGGAAACAAGAACAGCATATGTCGGAAGAAGCAAGATTGAAAGAAGGCCGCTGATTTTAATCGAAGCAGAATATGAAGGAAACACAATACGCACATTACTTCAAAATGCCGAAACAATCAGAATCGTCGATGAAAATGATGAACCGCTATCAGTAGCTGATGTAAAGCCTGGAGACAAGGTAAAGGTTTACATTGAATCTAATGCAAGGCATTTTGGAATAGCTATTGATGAAACAATCATTGAGCAGTGAGGAATATCATGTCACAGATACGAGCATTTTTAGCTGTTGATTTGGATGATGACTTGAAGCCTAAAGTAAATAGGGTAATGAAGGAATTCAAACAGATCGACACAAGAATAAACTATGTTGATTTGCTCAATTTGCATTTCACACTAAAGTTCTTTGGTGAGATAGATACTGCAGGATTGAATTTATTGGAGCAGAAGATTGCCAAGGTAGTATCCGAATTCGAACCTTTTGACATTAAGATTAAAGGATGCGGCGCATTTCCAAACAATAACCATATAAAAGTCATTTGGGTAGGAATAGAAAATGATGAAATCTTAAAGAGATTGCATGATGAGCTGGATAAGGAATTTGTTGAATTAGGTTTCGATAAGGATAAGAAATTTTCAACCCATCTGACCATTGGGCGCATGAAATCAGCTAAAAACAAGGCCAAAGTGAAATCAACCATTGAAGAATTCAGTGATGTTGACATTGGTGAGATGAAAGTTTCCAAAATAACCCTTAAAAAATCCACATTGACTCCTTCAGGACCTATTTATGAAGATATTACGGAATTTGAATTGTGATTTAATGGATTATAAAGCTATTTTAGAAGATATAAAACCAACAGAAGATGAAAAAAGGGAAATTGAGGAAGTCTCTTCAAGGCTGATGAAGTATTTGCAGGACACCTGCGATAATGAGGGGATAGACGCTAAGGTAGCTTTGGTTGGGTCTGTTGCAAAAAACACAGCCCTCAAGGGAAAATCCGATATTGATATTTTTGTTGCATTTCCTTTGGATACGGATAAGCAGTATTTAAAGGAGACTGGACTGAAGTTAGCACACAAGTGCTGTGATGAGTTCAAAAGCACTCCTGAACATCATTTCGCTTCACACCCTTATGTTACAACACACATTGACGGATATGAAGTTGATATAGTACCTTGCTATGCAATAGATGACGGTAATGACTTGAAATCAGCAGTGGACAGGACTATTCTGCACACCCGCTACATCAAAGCCAATCTGAGTAAAAACCAGGAAGATGAGGTCCTTCTTTTGAAAAGATTCATGGCAATGACAGGAACCTATGGATCCGAGTTCAAGGTCGGCGGATTTGCAGGTTATTTATGTGAATTGCTTATTCTAAACTACGGCACTTTTGAAAATACGTTGAAGGAAGCCATCAAATGGCAATATGGACATACAATCGATTTGGAGGGATACGGTACATCCAACCTGTTCAATGACCCTCTGATTGTCATCGATCCTACAGACAAGAACAGAAACGTCGGAGCAGCATTGAGATTGGACAAAATGGCTGAATTCATCCAATCAGCACGTAACTACATATTTTCAGACAATAAAGAAGCTTATTTTTATCCATTAAAAAGAAATTTGGTCAAAGAGGAAATTATTGACGAATTTAAAAAAAGGAATGGGGATTTAATAGCTATCAGATTCAACATTCCTGACATGCCTTTGGATACCTTGCACCCTCAACTTAAAAAAACCTGCGAAGCGTTGGAGCGCAAGCTGAATGATGAGGAATTCAATGTTTTCAAGGCAGATTATTGGAGTGATGAAGTTTTAACAGGTGTAATTTTGCTTGAAATGGCTTCATCCAAATTAAATGACATTAAGGTGAATGTGGGTCCGAAAGTCTTCATTAATCAGGCTTGCGAAAATTTCGCTTCAAAGTATGGCAGGGAAAACTGTTATATTCAAGGTGATTTTCTAGTTCACACACAAAAAAGGGAATTCAGTGATGCCTGCGATTTAATAAGGCACATATTTACAACTGAACATATTGGACTCATTAAGGTAGGTAAAAACCTCAAGAAAACCATTATTAACACTTACGAATTCCTTGAAATTTCAGAAATTGATGACGAACTGTTTTTAGAATTTTTAGATGATTTCATAAATCCTGGACAGCACATAGTAAGGTGATGGGATGGAAAAGACTGAAGAAATTGATTTGATTGTAAATCATCCTAAAAAGGCAATTAACAAACTTGCAGTGCCAATCATTATCAGCAACTTATTCATGATGCTGAACAATATCATTGACGGCATATGGATTGCAGGTTTAGGGCCTCATCCGCTTGCCGCTGTTGGATTTGTAACACCATTGTTCTTGGCAATGGTTGGATTTGCAAACGGTTTGGGTGCAGGTTCTAACAGTTTGGTTGCACGCTACATCGGTGCCGAAAACTATGGAATGGCAGGAAACAGTGCAATCCATTCAATAATGCTCAGTATTATTGTGACAATACTGGCAACAATCGGCATGCTCCTTATTTTAAAGCCATTGCTCATGACTATGGGAGCAGGAGAAGTAATTTCAGAGACAATGGAATATGGTATCATTGTTATGGGAGGAATATTTTCAATATTCATTCCAGCAATGCTGGCAGCTATTTTCAGGTCACAGGGTGAAATTAAGCGCGCATCATATCCGTTGATGTTTACTGCTATCATAAACATGATTTTAGACCCGATATTCATTTATGGGCTTGGTTTAGGCATTGGAGGTGCTGCTATCGCAACTGTCCTTGCGGGGACAATCCCGATGCTTTTGATGATTTATTGGATGTTCTTCAAGCATGACAGCTTTTTAGAGGTTAAGATGAGTGAATACAAGAGGGACCTCTCCATTTATAAGGACATTTTGGTTGTCGGTATTCCTGCTAGTTTGGAGCAGTTCATCCTTTCATTCGTTTCAATTTTGATGAACTATTGGCTGACAATTTTGGCAGGCACTATCGCCGTTGCCGCATATACTGCCACATGGAGACTGGTTGCAATTGGAATATCTCCTTTGATAGGTATTGGGGTCGCAGCCTTGACTGTCGGCGGTGCGGCTTACGGAGCTCGCAATTTCTATAATCTGAAAACAGCCCTGAATTATGGTATCAAGTTGGGTTTGATTTCCTCAGTAATCATATGTTCATTCTTATTCATATTTGCAGATCCTTTGTCATTCATATTTTCATATTCTGCAGACAGTTCAATTCTGGCGCCTAAAGTGGTAGAAACATTGCGCATATTATGTTTCTTTATTCTGTTCATGCCTTTTGGTATCCTTGCAGGTAACATATTCCAGGCCATGGGAAAAGGCACATCATCACTTATGATTACATTTCTAAGGTCATTTGTGCTGGAGATTATATTCGCGGGATTATTCGCTTTTGTTTTGGGTTGGGGCGCTGTTGGAATCTATTCTGGTTTGGTTTTGGGTATGGCTTTAGGTTCCATTATAGGATATGCTTATATCAACTATTATCTAAACAAAAACAGAAATTATTTTAAATAAACTTTATTTTTTAGAAACTTTTATTATATAAAATGTAAATATTATTAAACATGTCTGAGATTAAAAAACTCACAATTGATGTTGATGCTGAGGAATACTATAATAACTATGTTAATTTTGAAGAGGTATCCAAACTTTGCATAGAGGAACAGGAAATGTTGGGATACAATTGGAACTATCCTCCATTCGACTTTAATCCGGACGACGTATGGAATTCTTACAATAAACTTAAAATCATTGCTTTTAAAATCGACTTTTCCGAAGAAGAGCTTGCACATACCTTTGAAGAAAAGGAATTGGAATTTATTTTAAAAAGATTTGAACGCATGAAAGTCAAGCTAATGAATGAAATTTACATGCTTGAGGATGAAAACTCTTTAGGACTCTTTTTTGGAAAATGCAACTTATGCATGAGATGCACAAGGGAATTTGGAATGCCTTGTAAAATGCCTTTTAAGATGAGATACTCATTGGAGTCTCTGGGGGCATATGTCGATAAAACTGTTGAAGATCTTTTCGGTTACCAAATTCAGTACGCAAAAGATGGTAAGCTACCTGAATATCTAATATTCGTTGGTGGATTACTGTATGATAAAAAATAGGTGATAAAAAATGATAGTAAGTGTAATTGGTGGAACAGGTCCTCAAGGACTTGGAATTGCTCTTAGATTAGCAATTGAAGGTGTAGAAGTCATTGTTGGTTCTCGTAAAGAAGAAAAGGCATTGGCTGTTGTTGACGAAGCAAAAGAAAAATACGCAGACTATGATTTATCCAAAATGTGCGGTATGGCTAACGAAGATGCAGCAAAAGAAGGAGACATCTTGATTCTTACCGTACCATTAGCAGCACAAAAACCTACTGTTGAAGGAATTAAGGAATTCTGTAAAGACAAGATTGTTTTAGATGCTACTGTACCATTGGAAACAGCAATTGGCGGAAAACCATTCAGGTTCATTGACTTGATGGAAGGATCCGCTGCTGAAAGAACCGCTTCCATTTTGGAAGGAACCGGTGCAAAAGTAATCTGTGCTTTCTGTAACATCAGTAACTCCCACCTGTCCAACATTCCAGAAGACATCGACTGTGACTGTTTGATTGCAGGAGATGACAAGGAATCAAAAGAAATTGCAGCAGAGCTCATTAACAAAATCCCTGGTGTAAGGACTATTGATACAGGAATCTTAGAAAAAGCTAGAATCATTGAAAAAATCACTCCATTATTAATCGGATTGAACATCAAATACAAATCCCATTATGGTGGTTTAAGAATTACTGGAATTCCAGCTTTAGACGAATAAATGATTAACATGGATTCATTTGAGGCATTAATCGGCAAAGACATTAATGAAGTTACCTTAAATGAATCAACAACTTTTTTTATTGCTCCGTTGAAGTATTCAACCAAACTTTGTGGAAAACGCTATCCTGCAACCAAATTAAAAATTGCCGATTTGGACTATTTCAATCTGATTTCCTTTTCAGAACTGTTTAAAAAAGAAGCTATTCTAATTATATGGTATAATGAGGACAATATAATAACTGATTTAGAAATCTATTACATAAGTAACGATTTTGATATACTGTTTATGGATTACTATAAGATTAAAAAAGCCATTGATGAAGGCCATGCCCACAACTTGACCGAAGGGGATACCAGATATCTTGGGGCGTCAAGATTGGATGAGAAGGTCCCTCAGCCGAATAGCGATAGGTTGGCCAATAAGCGTGAACTGGTACTTAAAAAGAAGTATCTGCAAAAAATAATAAATGAAATGGAATAGGATTTTTAAAATTTATCAAACTCTTTTTGAAGGTTTTCATAGAAATATCCGAGTTTCCTGCCGTTAACGAAGATGTGGCTGACTGTGATTGATACGCTCATTTCATAATTTTTGTTGACTTTTCCCCAGGTTACCAAAGGCTGGATTGCATTTCCATCGACAATGCAGTTTGTCAGCATGTCAAAGTCAACCCATGGGATGCAAGAAAGGTTCACAATATTGGTCTGGTCTCTTTTTTCCATCTCTAAGAAAAATGCTTCCTCCTTGCCGTTTAGGATATCTGAAGATAACTTTCTGACATAATCGTGCCACTTGTGGATATCATCAAATTCCTGAGGCACTTTAACTCTCATTTCCCTGTAGATTTCATTTTCTTCATCCATTATTGGGGTCACTCCATCAAGATAATCATATTCAATGACTTTGCCATCAATGATTCTGCGCCTTAACTGCGGAACGCTGTTTACTGCATTAAGCACGCATCCCAGACTCATTATAAAAAAGGAAGTGTCATCTTCCTTACAGTATTTCCATGCCTTTTCAACGTTTACTCTTGCAGACATCGCATAGCGTGAAGTGTGAAAATTGATAAATGGATTATCATTTAAGTTAAAATCTAATTCCCTCATATGAACAACCTATATCCCTTAGAAATATTGAACTTTCAAATTTTTAAAACAATTTTAAATATAAATCATTAAAACTAATATTTTTAGCAAATATATGCTTATATTAATTTATATTGGGAGATAATTTAAACTTTTTGCTCTTTCTTTAATTCCTTTAAAATTATTTTAAAATACGCAATCTTTTCAAAGGAAATTAAAATTTTCATTTTATTTTTTTTAAACATTTCATTCAATTTTTTAATAATGAAGACATTTCATTTAAATTACATTAATCTTTTTATATCATTTTTTAACATATATTATATTGTATAAATCATATATGGTTTTGTTATAATGAAAGTAGTAATTGTAGGCGGAGGAGCTGGTGGAATTTCAACAGCTTCAAGAATTCGTAAAATGGATAAAGACATTGAAATAACAGTTCTCACAAGAGACAATAAGGTCGCATATTCCCCATGCGCAATTCCTTATGTATTGTCAGGCACTATCGAAACCTTTGACGATATTGTAATGAGGACTCCTGAAGACTATAAAAACAAGAATATTGACGTAATCATCGAAGCAGAAGTAACTGCAGTTGATTCCGATAAAAAAACAGTAACATACCAAAAAGACGGTAAAGATATCACTATTGATTATGATAAACTGGTTTTAGCGACAGGCGGAAACCCATTCATTCCTCCAATGCAAGGCGTTGACTTGGAGGGAGTATTCAAAATCAGAAATATCGAAGACGGTATCAAGGTTCAGGAAGCAATGAAAGATGCCAAAAGTGCTATTGTAACAGGTGCTGGTTTAATAGGTATTGAAATTGCTTTTGCACTTAAAAAACAAGGTTTAAATGTTATCTTAAGTGAAATGATGCCTCAAATCGTTCCAAGATCCATTGATAAGGATATGTCAGATATTCTGGTTAAATATTTGGAAATGGAAGGTATCCAAGTAGTTTTAGGAAAACCAATTACCAAACTGATTGGGGACGGAAAAGTTGAAAGGGCTTGCTTTGGAGATGAGGAGGTTTACGATGCGGACATGGTCATCATGGCTACAGGAGTAAGGCCTGAACTCAAGCTTGCTGAAATGGCTGGATGCGACATCGGGAGATGGGCAATCATCGTCAACGATAGAATGGAAACCTCAGTTGAAGATGTATATGCTGTCGGAGACTGTGTTGAATCAAGAGATTTGATTTTAGGTTTCAACACCATTTCTCACTTAGGTACTACTGCAGTAAGACAATCCAAAACATTAGCCCGTACAATATGCGGCAAAAAATCCAAATTCAACCCTGTCTTGAACTCAATGGTGTCAAAAGTAGGTAAACTGGAATTCGGTGCAGTCGGTTACACTACCAGTTTCGCTCAACAGAATCAAATAAGACCTGTTGTACAGAAAGTACAGGCACTTACAAGAGCACGTTACTATCCTAATGCAAAACCAATGGATATAAAAGTTATTTGTGACGGAAATGGAACCATTATAGGTTGTCAAATCATAGCAGAAGAAAGGGTGGCTGAAAGAATTGATACAATGACTTTGGCTATTACTGAGGGGTTAACCTGTTTTGATTTAAGCAATATGGAATTTGCTTACGCACCACCTGTATCAATGGTTACAGATCCTTTAATACTTGCTGTGGAAGAGGTAAGTAAAAAATTTAGTTAAATTTAATAATTTGGAGATGATATTAATGCCTGAACATGGTCACGGTCATCATGGTCACGGAGGTCAGATGACCCCCGAACAACAAAGACAAATGATTGAACAAGAAATCAGATTAGCAAAGAATTTAGGTCAAATTAAGAATAAGATTGTTGTTATGAGTGGAAAAGGAGGAGTTGGAAAATCCACTGTGGCGGCAAACCTTGCAGAAACCTTCCAGAGATTAGGTTATAGGACAGGTATTTTGGATGCAGATATTCACGGACCTAATATCCCTAAAATGTTAGGTTTGGAATTGTATGGTGAATCATTTGCCGAAAACCAATTTGAAACCTTTAAAGAAATTACTGAAGCCGGTTTGGCTGAAAAGACTTTCGAAAATGATGAAGAAAAATTGGCCTACATCGAGTCAGTCAAGGAAGAATACAAAAATACAATGTTTCCTGTTTCATTGCCAAGCGGCTTGAAAGTAATGTCCATGGCGTTCCTATTGGAAACTATCGACACTCCAATCATCTGGAGAGGACCTCAAAAAACAGGTGCAATAAAACAATTGATTTCTGATGTTTATTGGGGAGAACTTGATTATCTAATCATCGACAACCCGCCTGGAACCGGTGATGAACCATTGACAGTTTTGCAGACCATTCCTGATGCAGATGCTGTAATCATGGTAACCACTCCAAACGTCGTATCTCAGGAAGATGTTTTAAAATGTGTAAAGATGGTTGGAATGATGAACATTTCCAAGATTGGTTTAATCGAAAACATGGCATACTACATTTGTCCTCATTGTGATGAAAAGTTACACATTTTCGGAAAGGGCAATGGTGAGCTGTTTGCTAAAGAAATGGAAATTGAATATTTAGGTGATTTGCCTATAGAAGAAGCGGTTTCCAATTCACCAAACCAAGATGGAGTTATTTCAACATTAGATCCTAGCGATGAAGTTTCAAAAAGATTTAAAGAAATAGCTTTGGAAATCAAAGAAAAATTTGCTAAAGAATAGCTATATTTAGAATATAACTTATTCTTGCTATATTTACGATGTATCCTAAGAAATTAGGATCTTCCTTTAATTTTTTATAATAATTCAGTTTTTCAATAGCATATTCCTTATTTTCATCCATCTCATTTAATCTGAAGTATTCCATTCCGTTTTCGTATTCCTGTTTGTCTGTAAAAATAGGAACTAGATATTCTCCATCGTTTGCGTATGGAATCTTTACAGGTTCATTGTCTTCAACGGATATGATGAATTCCTTATCCTGGATGTACTCTTTTATAATAGCTTCGGTTTTTTCAATGGCTTCATGGTTGTTGTTTTCGCCATGCATATACATCATGTTGATGTGGTTTTTCAGTTCGGGATGTTTGATTTCTTCTAGTATCATCATATCTCCTTTTATTTGTTTTCATTATTTAATTTTTTCAAATAGTCATCAACCTCATTTTCAGGAATGAATCTCAGCGCATTGGAATTGATGCAATACCTTTTGGAGCCGTTCGGTCCGTCATTGAATACGTGGCCTAAATGTGAATTGGCCTTTTTGCTTCGCACTTCAATCCTTGTGGCACCATGTGAAAAGTCTCTGTTTTTTGTGATTGCATCTTCCGAGATGGGCTTTGAAAATGCAGGCCATCCGCAGCCGGAATCGAATTTGTCCTCTGAAGAGAACAGAACCTCTCCATCTACGACATCGACATATAGGCCATCTTCAAAAAAATCATCATATTTTCCACTGAATGGCGGTTCTGTCATTGCAAGCTGTGTTATTTCATACTCTTTTTTGGTCAAGTGGTTGAATTCTTCATCGTTTATTAAATTTAAATCAACATGGCAGTAGCCCTGCGGGTTTCTCTCAAGGTATTTCTGATGATAGTCTTCTGCAGGGTAGAAGTTGCCTATTGCATGGGCTTCAACAACTACCCTTTTTGATGATTTCATCTGCTTTTTTGCTAAAAATTTCAAAACACATTCTCTTTGGGAATTTTCCTGCCAGTATATGCCTGTTCTATATTGGGTTCCTATATCAGGGCCCTGGCGGTTTTTGCTGTAAGGATCTATAATATTATAGAAATTTTCCAAAATCTCTTCCAATGAAATGATTTCGGGGTTGTAAGTAACTTTAACGGTTTCGGCATGACCTGTTCTGCCGGTGCATACCTTTTCATATGTCGGGGCCAAATCCCTGCCATTCGCATAGCCAACTTCAGTTGCATTAACGCCTTTCAGTCTGGATATATATGCTTCAACCCCCCAAAAGCATCCTCCGGCCAAATAAATTACTTCCTGTTTTGTAAACATATTTAAATATTTTCTTTTTGTGCTATAATTAGTTATTCTTTTTGTATTGGCAAATAGGTTTCCTACAAAAAACTTTTTTATTATAAAAATTATATAAAATATTAACTGGAGGAAATCTAATGTTTTACAGTACAATTATGAAAATTGATTCAATCGACAGATTAAGAGATATTAGAGATGCATTGCTTGTTGAACAGGGTATTAATCCAACCCGTCAAGGAGAGCAAGCAATTAAAGTGGTTGTTGAAAGAATTGATGAAATCCAAGCAACTTTAGATAAATCAGCCACTAAAAATAGAAACAGAAGATAAGTGATTTTTGTGATAAGACGTGTAACAAGCAACAGGAGACTGCTTAGAAAAAGAATGTACAAGGCACCACATACCCGTCATAAAAATTCCCAGTATTACCGTGAAAACAGAAATCTGGTAAAACCATACCAGGACGAGTATTCAAAATCACATTCACCTGTTGTAAAACGTAAAAGAAGACCTAAACGTGAAGTTACAGGTTATAAAATGTCTTACAGATACAAATATTATATTGATGATATTGTTGAAGAAGATGAAATGGAAGAAGATTTGGAATAATCTTTCTTCTAATATTAATTTACTTTTTTTAGCTAAAAATCGGCGTTTCGATCCATATTGAAGTTTTGTGAGTGAGGATTTATCACAAAACCCTGGAAGTATTCATCTTCCGCAGCTATCCTTGAAAGGTCTTCCGGTGTGATGACTTTCATTTCAAATTTATCCAGGAACAATTTGGATATTTTTGCACTTCCGACAGCATATTCCCTTATATCAGTAAAAATAGGAATGATATACTCTTTGCTGGTTTCGGTAATGGTCAGTTTAACCGGTCTGTCCAGCTCATCAATTAGGGTAAAGTATATCTCTTCGGGAAATGCCTTTTTTATATTCGCTTTTACGGCTTCAAGTTCAATGGCATCTTCAGTCTTGAGCTTTTTTGCCATATCAGCATAGACTTGAATGTATTCCTTAATCTGACTTTTTGAAGCCTTCACATTATTTTTTTGATAATCTTCAAAGTCCTTTTGTTTCATGTTTACTCACAGCAATCGTGAACTTCTTCGCCGCCGATAACAAAGTCCCATTGAGGTGCATTGATTGCAAGTCCGAGGAATCCTTCATCTTCAGCATAATCTGCTACAATTTCATTGCCTGATTTTTTATCGCATGCGAATTCGTTTTCGCCGAATTGTTCTTTGAA
Source organism: uncultured Methanobrevibacter sp. (assembly GCF_947166415.1). Classification (GTDB taxonomy): domain Archaea; phylum Methanobacteriota; class Methanobacteria; order Methanobacteriales; family Methanobacteriaceae; genus Methanocatella. Next base: position 51,219 of record NZ_CAMVEE010000011.1, read on the forward strand.
TGTTTCAATAGCTTCATTTGCTTCATCCTCGTCAGTATAGACTGGAATTACATATTCTTCTATTTCATCATCCTCATCGCTGACAATTAATGCGACAACTTCCTTATCCTCGGAATTTGCGTTTGATACGATGATGAACTCTTCGTGGTATACCATGTGTTCAATCTCGTGGTAAAGTTCGCCCAACTCTTCGATTTGATCTTTGTTTTCTTCTTCGAAGGATTCAGGAAGTTCCTCATCTTCATTCAATGCGTTTTCTATTTTTTCGTTTAAATCATCGTCAAGTTCAATAAATTTTTCTACTAATTCTTTGAGTTCACTCATAATTTCACCAAATAATAAATAATCATAAAATAAGTCTTTTAAAAACAAATGAACATTCTCTTCCTAAACACCACTAAAGGAATACAAACGAATGCTCATTTCAACCATCACCATTGTTCATATTATAAAAAAATAGTATATAACAATATGAACAATACTATTTTACTTTTCAACCTATATAAAGTTTTAGTATATCTTTATAATAATCAAAAGTAACTTTCAATTGATTTTATTAGGTTATAGATAATTTTATTTGTACTCACATCAACGTTATTTCTTTCACCGAGTTCTATTACCTTTCCGTTCAGGGAATCGATTTCCGTTTTTATTTTACGCTGGATATCCTGGTGAGTGGATGAATAGTGCTCGTAAGTATCCGGAACAAGCTTATTGTAGAAGAGCTCCTTGTACTCATCTGATGTGGACCAGAGGGTGCTGTATCCTGACGCTTTTATGACTTCGAATATCTCATCTATGATGCTGTTCATAAGTTCTTTTGTGTATTCGTTTTCAGTAAGCTTTCCATAATTCACGTTCAGTATTGCACCTAATGGGTTAAGTGCACAGTTGTAGAGCATTTTCGCCCAGAGGTACTTGTCGACTTCATCAGTAAGTTCACATTTTATGCCTGATTCGGTTATCATGTCTGCAATTTCCTGCATTTCTTTTGGATCTTCTCCTTGAAGTGATCCTATCAGGATAGGTTCTGTGTATACGGTCACTTCGCTTATGTATCTTTCAGGGCGAGTAAATCCTGTAATCACCCTTGCAGAGAATACTTTTGATTTGGGAAAATATTTCAAGTAAGCCTCATCGTTTCCAAATCCATTCTGGAAGATGATTATCTTGCCGTCATCTTTAAGGATGTCTCTTTGTTCATTGAGATTTTGGGCAATATCCTCGTTTGCTGTTGTCTTTGATGAAATGAAAATATAGTCGAATTCGTTTTTGGGAATTTCCCCATAGCTTTCATAAACTGGAATTTCACCAAATTCATAATGTGTGAATAATCCGCATCTTTTTATTCCGTTTTCCTTTATTGCTTTTGCTGTTTCTCCTCTTGCATAAATTGACACGTTCGCACCCTGTGATTTGACGGATGCGCCAAGTCCTATTCCTACTCCTCCAGCTCCAATAATAAGTATGTTCATAATCTAGTTTATGTTTTTTATATGTAAAAATATTTTTTTCAGTTAAATTTTATTTTTTTTTCAAGTTAAATTAAATTATAATTTATTTTTTATCAATTTACATTTAAATTTTATATACTATATTTTATAGATATATTAATGTAAAGTTAAGTTTTATTAAAATTAATTTTAACTTTATTATATTATTTAGTCGAAGTGGTTAAATGAAGATAAATAAAAACATTTTTATTTGTTTGCTTTTAGTACTGGTAATGCTGTGCATTATTGGTACTGCAAGCGCAACGGATTCACTTAACGAAAACATGACTTCTGATGCATCTGATGATGCAATAAATGTTGAAACAGTAGGAGATGGCGATTTGGCCAGCGATTCTACTGATAATAAGTTAAGTGATTCAGGTACTACCATCTATGTGGATGGTAGCTATAGTGGAGAAGAACAAGGAACAGAGACAAATCCTTATAAAACTATTTCCGGAGCTGTTGGCGCAGCCACTGGTGGGGAAACTATTTTTATAAA
>NZ_CAMVEE010000012.1 GCF_947166415.1 uncultured Methanobrevibacter sp.
ATTTACCCCAATCTGGATCTTGTTTACGTTTGATTTCTAAAAATTCATATAAAGTCTCAAATTCATCCTCAGTTAATTTATCCTTGAATTCCCTTTCGATGAACTTATAATGTTTTTCAGGAATGTCAACATACAATTCATCCCCTTCTTCAAAATGTTTTCCTACAATAGCATCTTTAATAGCCATAGCAACTCTTTGACCTCTGGAAATGTCAGGCAATGTTTCGCCCTTGTCTTCCATACTTGCAATAACACCAACATATTCGCCATTCTTATTGATTAAAGTCTGGCCCTGTTTGATTGTACCGCTGATTGATTCTATTCCAATAATGGCCGGTTTGCTTTGGCGGAAAACCAATTTCGGTAAAGACATGAATTTAGCAGGCTTGATGATTGCATCATAAAATGCTTTCTTCTTAGCCTTTTCCATTTCATCAATCCATTCCTCATAATCTTCAATGATCTGATAGATTACATCACCCTTAAAGAGCTTGACATCAGAATTATTGAGGTCTTCAACTGAATTAGGATGAACATTAACGTTAAATGCAATAATTGCTCCATGCGCATCATTTTCATTTAATGCGATGGATGAATTGATAATGTCTCTACGACTTACATCACCTATGTCCGCTTCACGAATAGGAATATCCAATTCCCTCAATAACTTGACAATAGCTTCAAGAGAGCCTAATGTATCAGCTTTTACTAGGATTCCTTCATCTTCAGTGCTGATGGTAATGTCTTCAATTTCCTTCAAGATTTGTTCCTCGACATCTTCCTCATCGCTCAATACTCTGAGCGGTGAACCTGAAACGACATCATCCAAATTAGGAGCAGCAATCTTGATACCTGCAGCGGCAACCACTTCATCGAACTTTTGGAATTTCTTTTTGGAATCCCTCATCTCTTCCAGTGGAAGCGGCCTTAGGATAGACCTGATTTTAGTGGTCAGCACTTCGTTTGAAGAAGTCATTAAAGCTATTTCGTCATTAGTTCGCAAAACACCATCATAGATGATGCTATCAATAGTGAGACCTAATCCTACTTCTTCCTTAATCTCTAGAACAGTACCTTTTGCAGGAGCGTCAGCATTGATTTCTAGCTGCTCGGTCAGATATTCCTGAGCAAGCCCTAAAAGCATTGCCAAAACTTCAATAATACCTTCACCGGACCTTGCGCTAATAGGTATGATACTGATTTGTGAAGCAAAATCGCTTATCCTATCAAACCTTTCAGACTGGAAACCTTCCTTGTAGAGGGTACCAACGATTTCATAGACTTTAGCATCCAAATCCTGTTGGACACTAGGAGCCTGTTGGTTAAATGTTTCTTTAAATGAAGCTCCCTCATGGGTTTCCCATCCAAACAACATGTCAATTTTATTAGCTACAACAATGAATGGAGTCTTGTACATCTTAAGAATGTTCAATGCCTCATATGTTTGTGGCTTGAATCCATCATTAATGTCAACTATTAAAATGGCCAAATCAGCCAAAGCGCCACCACGTTTCCTTAAGCTGGTAAACGCAGCGTGTCCAGGAGTATCGATGAAGAACAATCCTGGGATTAAATCTTTAATAGTTAATCTTGATATGAAGTTTCCACAGATTTCTTCAATAGTATCGTTAGGGATTTCTGTAGCACCAATATGTTGTGTAATGCCCCCTGCCTCCTTATCGGCAATTGCACTACCTCTAATATAATCTAACAATGTAGTTTTTCCATGGTCTACATGACCTAAAACTGATACAATCGGGGATCTGATTTTCATAGTATCTTTCTTAATAATAAACTTTTAAAATATTAAATTTATTCATAAATTAAATCATTGTCGACGATTTCGTAATCGCAAATTTCATCTTCATCGAAGAATAAAGCGATTTCTCTTTCTGCAGATTCAGGAGCGTCGGATGCATGAATAATGTTTCTACCTGTATCCATACCGAAGTCTCCTCTGATAGTTCCAAGATCAGCTTCTAAAGGATTAGTTGCACCAACAATTTTTCTAATGGTGGTAATAGCTTCTTCTCCTTCAATTACCATTGCTAATGATGGTGAAGAAGTGATATATTCAACTAAACTTGGGAAAAATGGTTTTTCAGCATGTTCTCCATAATGAGTTTTAGCTAAATCTTCATCGATTTGAATTAATTTAACAGCAACAATTTGAAGACCTTTGTCTTCAAAACGGGATAATATTTTACCCATAAGACGTCTTTGTACAGCGTCTGGTTTCATCATTACAAAACTTTTTTGAATCATTCTTTAACCCATTTAACTTTTCTTGGAACTCTTCCGAGTTTAATCATATTTTTTTCACATTTACTGCTACAAAAGAAATAAATTGAACCGTCTTTTTTAACGTACATTTTTCCTGTACCTTCTTCTATTTCCTTTTTACAGAATGAACAAGTTCTCATGTTCTTACACCTTCTTATGGAGTCTTAATTTCTTTAGCTTCTCTGATTGTATCAAGTAACATTAAAATGTCACCTTCTCTAACAGGACCCATAATGTTTCTTGTTAAAATTCTTCCTTTATCTCTACCTTCGAGGATTCTGCATTTGATTTGCATTACCTCACCAGTCATACCAGTTCTTTTTAAAACTTCAATGACTTCAGCAGGAGTTCCTTCTTCCATTTAAATCACCGTATATTCATTAAAAGAATTTATCTATTCTTTTAATTCAGCAACTTTTTCAGCAATTTCACTAACAGCAGCTTCAGCGTCACCAGCGTCTACAATACATGCAGATGCAGTACCAACAGTTAAACCTGCAGCTCCACCAACTTGTTCTTTGGTAGGTAAGTATACGTAAGGAATTTCTTTTTCATCAGCGAGTACAGGAATGTGAGCAACGATTTCAGCAGGATCTACATCTTCTGCGATAACTACTAATTTTGCGTCTCCTCTTTCGATGAATTTGGTTACTTCGTTAGTACCTTTTGCTACTTTACCGGTAGCTTGTGCGGTTTCTAATGCTTCTTCAGCTTGTTTAGCTAATTCTTCAGGTGTGTCAAATTTTACATAAATGTTTGCCATAAAATATACCTCCTTTTTCATCTGGCTATGCCATCCATCGGCAGATATTATAATTCTTTTGAATCATAATATGATGTAATTATATATAGTTATATTATTTTTTAACTATAGAAATTACTCAAATTATTCAATGAGAGAATAATTTAATATAGTTTTTAATAATACTAATTCTTGAACAATTCATATATCACTAAATATAATCCCATAATAAAAAAATAAGGGGGATTAGACTTTCAATACAAATACTTCTGAATTTCATATAATTTTTAGCAAAACTAAAAATAAAAATTTAGTAATTAATGAAATAATTCTAGAGAACTAGACAATATTAAATTGGTTAGTATAGTATATAAATGTTTGTAAAAATAGGTTAAAATAAGTAATTAAGAACTAGAAAAAATAAAAAATAATTAAAAAGTGTAAAAGAGATAGTAAATTAATTACTATCTGTGACCATCAGCAAATCTATTTGATTGCTAATTTTACGTCTTCTGCTTTTACAGTTTTTCTACCAGCGTGACGAGCAAAGCCTACAGCTTTTTGAGCGATTTCGTTTCCGTAATCTTCGATAGCTTCGGTTAAAGCAACTTTTGCGTCATCACTTACTCTTTGTGCACCAGCATTTTTTAAGATTCTTCCTACAGGAGCAATTGGTAATTCACTCATAATATTCACCTCATTTTTTTGTTAATAATAGTTTTTATTTGCTTATATATAAATATATTGGTTTATTAGTTCTAATTTTGAAAGATTTCAACACTAAAAACCAAAATTTTATAACCTAAATATTGACACTAATATCTTTTGAAATGTTTTTCATAGGTTACTTTAATGCAAAATTGTATACCTTAAAATTGAAAAAATGAAAAATAAAAAGCAAAATGAAAATTAAAAAAAAGTATGAATAAAATTATTTATTCATGAGAATTTTTCTTAAAGTGTCTATATCAGCATCCACTTCAGTAGGCTGTGTACATGCTTCAATAGCAGTGTTAGGGTCTTTAAGCAAGTGTCCTGTAACAACACAGGTTATGGTCTCTCCTTTATCAATCACACCTTCATCCACAAGTTTTTTAAGTCCTGCAATGGAAGCTGCTGAAGCAGGTTCGACACCGATACCTTCTGTTCTTGCAAGCAACTTTTGAGCATCAAGGATCTCTTCGTCAGTTACTGTTTCTGAGTATCCGTTGGAATCATAAATAGCATTCAATGCCTTGATGTCACTGACCGGAGCACCTATACGAATTGCAGTAGCGATTGTTTCGGGATTTTCAACAGGAACTACCCTTTTGTCCCCTTTTCTGAATGCATTTGTAACCGGACATGCACCTTCAGCCTGAATACCTGTCATCATAGGAAGATCTTTGATGAAACCTGCATCATAGAACTCCTTTACACCTTTCCAGATAGCGGAAATGTTTCCTGCATTTCCTACAGGTAGAATAATCCTGTCAGGAGCTTGCCATCCTAAATCCCTGACGATTTCATATCCTATTGTCTTTTGACCTTCCAATCTGTATGGGTTGATTGAATTTAATAAATAAAGATGTTTTTCTAATGCCAAAGCTGTCATTGCCTCAAGTGCCTCATCAAAGTTTCCATTGATTGACATCACTTCAGCACCGTGGAACATTGCTTGAGCCAATTTTCCTAAAGCAACTTTTCCGGATGGTAAAAATACGATACAACGTAAACCTGCTCTAGCGGCATAAGCGGAAAGTGATGCAGAGGTATTTCCTGTTGAAGCACAACCTACGGTACTTACGCCTAATTCCATTGCTTTTGTCATTCCTACAGTCATTCCCCTATCCTTGAAACTTCCGGTAGGGTTGGAACCTTCCACTTTGACGTATAGGTTTACGCCAAGCTCTTCGCCTAACTTGTCGCATTTGCAAAATGGAGTTCCCCCTTCATCAAGAGAAACGATTTTGGATTCGTCAACTGGAATGCATTCTTTAAATTTCCATAAGTTGTCTCTTCTTCCATCAAAAATATCTTTAGAAACATCAATTTCATTAACGAGTTCAAGTACAGATCCACATTTTTGACAAGTGTAGATCACTTCATCGTCGTCATATTCTTCGCCACATGAAACACATCGTATCATAAATAATCACACTTATATTTTTTAAATTATTATTATTTAAAATTTAACTTAGAAACGAGAGTAAAAATTTGCCCAAAGGCAATGTAACATAAACTTCAACAATGCCTGCAATCACCATCAAAATCGAAGCGACAGCCAACAGAATAAATGCCTGCAGCAATTTATCAAAATTTTTATCATAAGCCTGCACAAATCTGTCGAAAAATTTCATTCCATTCATCTTCCAGAACGTTTTAACGAGCCGGATGACAAAATCGAACAGGACAAATCCTGATGCGCATGCCAGAATGCATGAGGAAAATTCGAATATTCCGTGAGGAACTATGAAGACCAGAACTTCCAACAGATTATCGGCAATAGCCACATAATATCCTGTAAAAAAGCCGTTGAATGCCAAAATCAATGCAGAACCGCAGCAAAATATTCCAAAAATAAACATCTCAAGAACAATAATGATATTGTTGATGAAAACGTCTCCAAAGGTCAGCTTGATTACTCCGCTTTGAACCTTGTTGGTCATGTCTTCAACAACAGGATTTAATATGCTATAGAGATACGGTTCAAACACGTAACCCAATATTATAGAAATAAAAAGGATTGATGCGGAAGCAATGATAGCTGTCTTATTCTCAATGAAAGCTGCCTTCACTTCGTTTTTTAAATCAAACATTATATCAGAGTTTTAGCTATTTCACGAGCTTCAATCTGCTTATCCTTTAGTTCATCAAAGAACTTTTCCATCAATTCACTTGCCAATGCTTTGCAATCGCCGCATCTTAAAGTTCCGTTTAAACAGCTGTTTCTGATTTTTTCAAGTTCCTTTTCATCATCCATCAGGTGGTATAAAAGCAATTCATAAACGACACATTGGTCCACTTCCCCACCTAATTCCTGCTGTTCTTTAAGGCTTTCTCTTCCACCGGTTTTTGCGCTTTTAACTTTTTTGGCGGCAACCTTGGAATCATCGTTGAGATAGATTGCAGTATTCGGCTTGGAACTGCTCATCTTATCTCCGCTCAAACCGGTCAGGAACCTGTGATATGTGGATGCAGGGGTCAGGAATCCCAATTCTTCATTCAGTTTATGGGCAATGTCCCTTGTCAATCGGATATGAGGGTCCTGGTCTATTCCAACAGGGACAACAACTTTTTTAGGACCTCCAAATTCCTCAGTTTGAGGAAGCAAGATGTCTGCAACCTGCATTAATGGAGATTGGATATGAGCTATGTTGGTGGATGGAGTAAATCCATAAATTGATTTGAGCTGGCTGAAATTGGTTTTGTTGGATGCTCTGAAGGCTAATTTTTGCAATTCAGGGTTTTGGGATTGCAAATAAACATTGACATTATCCCTTTCCAAATCAAGACCCAATGCGATCCAATTTGTCAAGTATTCATCGACAGCTATTTCCTTTGCCTTTTCAAAGCTCATTCCCCTTGCAGCATATGACTCCAAATCGGCAATTGGAAGTGACAGCATTGCGCCTTTTTCCTGATACCAGAGCAATTGGTCTACAACCATCTTGTGACCTATATGCATTTGTCCACTCGGCATCATACCGGTAACAACTGCAAAGTCCTTATTCTGATTGATTAATTTATTGATTTCATCGAATTCCCTATGTCCGAAGATGACTCCTCTTTTCATTAGTTTTTGAGGGTTTTCAATGTCTTTCAATATATCTGAAATCTTACCAATACCAAAATGATTAACCAACTTATCATAATCTAGGCTAAATGATGCCCATGGATCAATTAACTCTGCCATATTATCACCAATAACTCTTTTAAATTAAATCTTCAATTAATGTAATTAATTTTAAATAAAAACTATATAAAAATATAATAACTTCCTTTAATTAAATTATGGTCTTGTCCATTCGACATTATAGTATGTAATGTCGAAGTCCTCGTCGACAATTGCAAGGAGAAGTTTTTTGTTTACTCCGTGAGAGACTCTGACATAACTTGCAAAATCAAGAGCGCTAATGTCATAATTTTCAAATATTATTTTTACGAGATAATCTGAGTGCCCTTCACCCGGACCTCCTCCACGATTGTACAATCTAAACTCTGAACCATATTTGAATCCTGTCTTGATAACATATCCACGGTCTTTTAAATCACGAAAAACGACATATTTACTATATAATTCCTTTTCTTTCAACATATCAATCAAATAACCTACAGTGCACTCCACATCGTCTTCATAAATATTCAAACGACCTTTTTCCAAAAGATAACAAGCTTCAATCAAAGAAAGATTCAGTGCATCAGCTTCAATTTTACCGAACTTACTTTTTTCATGTAAAGCAATTGGCCTTTTACTTCCTTCTTCAATTTTGATTGATACTATTTCATTAGATAAGTTTCCGCGCATTAAAACACCGTAAAAAGAAAATAATTATATTTAATGCTAATATGTTTTAAAAAGATATTATATAAATTTTTGTAAAAAAAAGAAAAGTTAAATTTTGATGAAAATGTTATTGGCCATTTCTCTTGAAATATCCAACCTTTCATCATTGATAACTACTGAAAACTGATTGTCCTGACCTTCTTCATTAAGTTCATAGGTGATTTCAGAGCCGATAGATATGCCCAAACTTGAAATGTCATCCAAAAGTTCAGGGCTTCCGCGAATGAATGAGATTGTTCCTTCAGCATCTGAAGTCAATTCTGAAATAGACAATAAGTTGAATTGTCTGTAAATAATCTGGTCAAAATCAGTGAATGAATGACATTCTTGGCAGCTTCCAAAATCAAAGTTGCAGGCAGGAATGACGTTGTCGTCAGGACATACATCAGGATTTTTGAGCATGTTGCATAAGGCCCTTTCCGCTTCATCGGATAATGTATGTTCCATTTCACAAGCCTGATTATGGACATTTTCCTCTTTGATTTTTAAAACATCAGTTAGGAATTTTTCCAAAATCCTATGTTTTCTTGTGATTTTTTGAGCTATTTTCATACCATCGTCAGTTAAGGTAGCTCCTTTATATGGAGTATAACTAATGTAACCGAGTTTTTCTAGTTTTTTAAGCATTTGTGTTACGCTTCCAGGTGCAATACCCAAATCTTTTGATAGTTGTGTAGTGGAAACCTGTTCACCATTGCTTCCATTACGATATAAAACTTCTAAGTATTCCTCAATATTTTCACTAATTTTGCTCTCATCCATACGATTCACCTTAGACTATATTAATATAATATTTATAGCTATGAGTATAAAAAAGTTTTGGTAAACCTAAATATTTGAGGCGAAATTGTCAAAAAAAAGTTAACAAAAATTAGATTTCAAGATTTATTAAAAAAAAATAAAAAAATAATTAATTAGAACGGTAAACTAGCATAGTAACCATTGTGACTATAAGAGTTAGTATTCCAATTAACTACATTTCCAAATGAATTTCTTGTACTTGTTGGATCGCTTACTATCCATACATCATTTACTAAAACTTGAGCCCACACGTGACCATATGTACTTCCACTTGAGAATGTACATGTTCCGTGTTGATATCTGGCTGCAAGACCTGCAGTCCTAAACATGGCTACAACCAAGTGTGCTTGGTCAACACAATTTCCGGTTCCAGCATTCAATGTTCCTACAGCACCATAATGGGTGTCATAATAGAAACTGTATGAAATATGGTCCCTTACATAATTGTAGATAGCGTTAGCTTTCTGCAAATCAGTAGTTAATCCACTAGTTATGGAATTAACAACACTTCTGATAGCAGAATTGCCCACTTGACAGTTAGTAGTTGCTTTGAGATAAGGAGAAAGGTCCTTAATAGTATTTTTCACATTCAATCCACCAACAGGAATTGATGGTATTGGAGATGAAGGGTCTACATATCTGATAGCAACTGTAGTTGGCATCACATTGTCATTATTTTTATAGAAAGCCAATATACGTGATGATGAATCAATCAATTCTGAATAAATGATGCTACCTAAAGATGAAGATGCATAATTAGGTGCACGATTATAATTGCTTATATATGTGGCAACATTCTTAGCTAATGTCAGATAAGCGGATTTAGATAAAGTTGAATCTATTGAATCCCCACTTGGATCAGCTGGAGCTTTAACGCCATAAATACATTTGATTGCTTTTGTATTTGAGTTACCTAATTGATATATGGCTTGTTCCATCAGATAAAGGAATTCAGGCATAGTGTATTCGTGCTTAGCCACAGTAACTGTAGATGGAGCCTTACCATATTTAGAATAATAATTTTTTATAGTGTTTGCTCCCCCGATAATGTTGATTATTGAAAGGGAAGTAGGACCATCTGTAGTTGGAGTAGTGGAACTTGAACTGCTAGGACTTGGCATAGTTTTGAAGTCCACAGCATTTGATACGCCGTATCTGAATAAGATTACTCCATTAGCATTAGCATTTACCGCTGCTTTTGAATCAGCAGTGATTTCAGATGTTGACAACGGAGTTGGATTATCATCAGATTTATAAGCTTGTAATCCTGCCCATACTGCAGCTCCTTTTGAATTTGAAACAAACCATTTTGTAGTGGATGTAATCCAACTTGTGGTTTTGACGTAATTTCCTTTGTAAATCATAGGAACAACAACATCCAGTTCTTTACTGAGTGTAGCATAATCCTGACCATAATACTTGACGTTATCATCAGGTTCAGGCATTAATGCTGCAGAAATGATTAGGTTTGAAACAGTATTGTGGAGCCTGGAATTAGCAAGGGTTACAAATTTATTAATCGCTGCTGTACCACCTGTAGTTTTATAAGCTGTACCAGGATATCTTAAATAATCAAAATGAACACCAGAAACACCTTTAAGTTTTGCATATCCCATAGCTTCGGATATTTTATTATTAAAGTAGGTAGTGTCTGGCTGACCATTTTTGACAGGGTTGATCCAGTTACCATCGTAGAAAACCTGCATCCACATGTGCACTCTCATTCCTAACTTATTGGAACTTGCAATCCATGATTCCACAGCGGATTTACCGTGTTTTTCAATTGCATAATAATTCAAGAAGATATCAGTGACTCCGTGAGATGATAAGGTGTTCAAATTAACATCTTTCATATCTCCACCGAATACCCAGTACCCATAACCGTTATCGATTTTTTTGAGTGTGAGCACTTTAACGGATCCGCTGCTTGCACCGTCATATGAATCACCTTCGAATTTGTATGAAACTGTTTGAGTTCCTGCAGGGAATGTGATTTTGAATGTAGCATATCCGTTTGAGGCAGTTTTGGCAGAGTAAGTTTTAGAGTTTGCAATAATTTTAATAGTTTTGCCGGATACCGGCTTTTTATTAGCATCTTGCAATAATACTTTAATAATGTTACTACCTTGTGTAAAGGTTGTTCCAGCTTTCCAATAAACTGAAGAAGATGCCTTTTCAAGAACTGATATTGTTGCTGAACCAGTACTGGAAGACACTTTGGATTCAGCTTTATTAGTAAAAGTGATTGTATGTTTACCTACAGCCAAGTTGACCGCCAAAGTTGCAATACCTTTATCATCAGTGGTTCTGGTAAATTCTGTTGATTTACCGTCAATTTTGAAGGTGATTGTTCTTTTTGCTAAAGGAACACCACCTGCAGTTAAAGCAACCTTAACTGAATTATCAGCACCTTTCAATAAAGTTGTTGAACTTTTTAAGGTGAGAGTAGGAGTTTTGGTTGGTATAACCACTACCTTAAAGGAAGCTGAAGATGGGTCATAGAAAGAATTACCATCATAACTGACTTTTGTTATGTAAATTCCCTTATCCAAGTTTACATTAACAGCAGCTACACCATTACTGTTAGTAGTTGCATAATAATTGTTGTTATTAATGGTGAATTTAATAGTCTTACCTTCACCTGGTGCATAATTGAACGCATTGTTTAATGTCGCTCTTATGACTTTGGAATCGGATGTTAAAAATGTGTAATCAGTAGTGAGCAGTTTGGAACTGCAGTGACTGACAACCTTAATGGTATTAACTTCAGTTAACCCGTCATTTGTATTGTATGTAGTAATCTTGTAAGTACCTGGTTGAAGGTTCAGTAAAGAAACGTGTGCTACACCATTTTGATTGGTGGTTACCTGATAATTATTACCGTTTAAGTTGAATTTAACAGATTTACCCGCTAAAGGGTTACCATCATTTTTAAAGAATTTAGCATAGAAATTTTTACCGTCAGTATAAACTTTAGAAACATCTGCGGTCTTAATTGTAGATAATATTTTAAAAGTATTAGTTAATTGATAACCAGTGATTGGATCAGTAGATGTGACCTTGTAGGTTCCTGGTTTAAGATTAATTGCGAAATAAGCAATACCATTAGCATTAGTTTTTCTATTGTAAGTTTTACCATTAATACTAATCTTTACATATGTATTTGCCAAAGGCTTTCCGTTACCATTTAAAAATGTAGCGGAATATTGTGTATCTCCTTTATAATATTTGGAAATCGCTTTGGACTTGATAGTAGGCAATATGCTGAAGTCAATTTTAATCTGTTGAGCTTCATAAGTGGAATCTCCTGCAAACTTGATTGTTGCAGAATATTTACCTGTATACAATCCAGGTTTAACGCCTGCTACCCCGTTAGCATTAGTGGTTGCTGTATAAGTCTTACCGCTAATTGTAAAACTGACTGTTTTACCTGAAATTGCATTTCCATTAGCATCTTTCAAGACTACTTTAACCGGATAGCCGTAATAAGCATCTCCGAATGGAATCAATTGAGTAGCCTTAGCAGCAAGAATCTCTTGATTTTCATTTGTACTACTTAAACTAGTATCATTTACAGTGTTAGTTGATAAAGTATTTGAATTATCAGATTCTAAAACTTCTTCACTTGCTAGAGAAACTTTAGATGAATCATCAATATTCATATTTGAATCACTAGATACAGACATATCTGATGTGTCAGCATTTTCAACACTAACAATATCATCGGATGTGTCATCCACTAAGTTTGTAGTGTATGAATCTGTAACATTAACATCACTAGCTGAAACTGCACTGGCCGCTAAAACAAGGGCAAGCACTAACAGAAAAGTGAGTAATATTTTTCTTTTCAAAATATTTTACCTCCATAACAATTTATTCCGTGAGCTATAAAAATCTCACTTCAACAATATTTATTTATAAATATACTATATAAACCTATTTATTTAATAAATCGTGTTAAATGAGTTCAATTTCAAAAAATAAGCCTAAAAATTTATGAAAACCTCATTTCAAGTAAAAATATACTTGAAAATGAATAATATAATATAAAAATGAACGAAACTATATTTAACGATAAACAAATTTATAAAAAATTAAACAGTTGTTAGATTGCTTATCATATAAAATGAGATATAGTTTAAATATGATAAATATAAAAACATGAAGAAAACATGAGTTATGATAAAAATAAAGAAGTTTAAGGCTTTAAATAGAAAAACAAGCCAAAAAAAATAAAAAATAAAAAAATAATGTGAAAATTTAAAAATTTTACATCATTGGAGGCATACCGCCCATACCAGGTGCAGGAGGCATACCACTTGCATCGTTACCAGACTCATCAGGTCCGGTTGAATTTAATGCATTTCTTGCTGCAATCATATCGTCAATACGTAAGATCATTTCGGAAGCTTCTCCAGCAGATTGAAGTGCTTGGATTTTGACTCTTAAAGGTTCGATAACGCCAGCCTCTTTCATGTCAGCAACTTCACCGGAAAATACGTTGATACCAGTGAATGCTGAATCTTCGTGTGCAGCTTTCAAGTCAGCGATTAAGTTAATGGTGTCTAAACCTGCATTTTCAATTAAAGTTCTTGGGATAACTTCCAATGCTTCAGCATATTTTAAGATAGCTAATTGTTCCCTTCCACTTACAGATTCACCGTATTCTCTTAATCCTTTAACTAAATCAATTTCACAAGCTCCACCACCGATGAGAACTTTACCTTCTTCAATAGTAGCTGCAACAACACCTAAAGCATCATCTAATGCTCTTGCGATTTGTTCAGTTACGTAACGGGTACTTCCTCTTAACACAATGGAGGATGCTTTTGGATTTTCACAATCCTCAATGAAAGTCAATTCGTGGTCGAAGAGTTTGTCAAGGTATACGCGTCCTGCGAAACCTAATTTTTCTTCAGATAAATCATCAATATCAGTTACGTATTTAGCGCCTGTAGCTTTAGCGAGTCTTTCCATGTCAGATTTTTTAACTCTTTTGTAAGCCATGATTCCTGCTTTTTTCAAGTAGTGTTCTGCCATGTCGTCAATACCTTTTTGACAGAATAAAACATTAGCGCCTGAAGCAATAACTTTATCCACTAACTCTTTAACCATTTCCTCTTCTTTTTTGATGAAAGCTTCAAATTGATCAGGATTTGTAATGTCGATTTTAGTGTCAATATTTGTGTCTTTTAATTCGATAGGGTATTTGATGATAGCTATTTTAGCATCTTTGACTTCTTTAGGCATGTTTTTGGAAACCGGAGCCTTGTCAATTACGATACCTTCAGCTAAAAATGAATCTTCTACAGAATCTCCAGAAACCCTTTGGATATTAATATTATCGATGTCGGATTCTCCGTCTTCTTCGATTCTTAAAGCTGCTTCAACAACAATGTCTGCTAAGTGGTCTTTTGCATAGTCTGATCCTTTTCCACTCATAGCTGTAACAGCTACCTTTTTAAGAGTTTCTTTATCATCAGCATCAATAGCAATTTCATTTAAAAGTTCAATTGCTTTGTTTGTTGCATTTCTGAAACCTTTTACAACAACAGAAGTTGCAATACCATCATCTAATAATTCTTCAGCTTTAGATAATAATTCACCAGCAATTACAACAACGGTAGTAGTTCCGTCTCCAACAATTTCTTCTTGTTTTTTAGCTGTTTCTACAAGCATTCTTGCAGCTGGTTGATTGATTTCCATTTCTCTCATGATAGTTGCACCATCATTGGTGACAGTTACATCACCTAAGGAGTTAACTAACATTTTGTCCATTCCTTTAGGACCTAAAGTGGTTCTTACAATACCTGCTAATACTTTAGCAGCTGTGATATTCATTCTTAAAGCATCTCTTTTTGAATATCTTTCAGTCCCTTCAGGAAGAATAAATATTGGTTGATTTGCCATTTCATAATCACCTTTAATTTTTTTAAGAATAATATAAAAATAAGTTTTTTATATATTAATAATATGAGTTAGAGGTTATATAAAAATATTACCCATTAAAGTAACTATAGGTGTTTTAATGTATGATGAGATAATAAATGAAATTAAATCTAACTTGGGTACGAACAAGGATTTAAACAGGAAATACTTGTCTGATGAAATGGAAAAATATACAGACCATCCATACAGCAAGGAGATTATACGGGAGATTTCCAGAATGCTGTGGGACTGCCTCACCGACAGCGAAAAGGAAGAGTTCCTTGAAATTTCGAATATTGAAAATCCTATAATGGATATTCTGAACGAAATCACCCCAGATATCGAAACTGGAGAGTATAAGCTTGCATTAAATAAACTGGACAACTTTATGGAAAGTTTCTATCCGATGTTTGAAGACGATAAGGTAAGCGAATATCACTATTTCACAAATATCCTCGAGGAGATAATATTCCGGGAATATGTGGGGGCGAAAAAGGAAGTCAGATACATACCTGACAATCAGCCACTGCTCGATTTATATTACATCTACGGATTCCTGCTTTTGGAAGACCAGCAATATGAAAAATCCGAGCTTTACCTGAAAAAAGCAATCAAGATCAATCCCGTCTCATCAAGAATAATTCTCGAACTGACCGAAATCTACAAGGTGCACACTTACACTTTGAACAAATACTACATGTTCGTATCCGATGCCCTGAAATATGCATATCTTCCGCAGGACATCGCAAGGTGCTACAGGGGATTGGGCTACTACTATGTTGAAGAGGACCAGCTGGAAATAGCCTTGGCATTATTCATTTACAGTATGGAATACGAATTGAGTCCAATGGCCTACAGTGAAATGAACTACATTAAAACAAAGAATAGGGAGTTGGAGTTGGATTTGGAAAAGTCAATTGAAATAATCAAAAACAAAAACATCCAATTGGGTCCTAATCCATTCATTTTGGAGACCCTGTACAACCTCTCCAGAGAATATGAAGAAAACAGAATATACAATCCTGCAATATACTACTATGAAATTCTCTATAATCTGACAAATGACGAAAAGATTGCTGAGAAAATCAAAAACATTGCATCCGAAATAAACTATTAAATATAATATATAATATATTATAATATAGGTGATATAACATGTGTTCTAGTGGAGGGCCAATGGCCGATATCGATTTAGCGAAACTGAAAACAAAAAAATACAGATGTAAAGACTGTGGAAATACCTTTAAAGGTCTTGGAAAGAAAGTCGTTTGTCCATCCTGTCAAAGCGACAATGTAGAACTTGCAGAGTAAATTTATTTACTCTCTTTTTATTTTTTAAGTGATTTTATGAATATTGATTTTAAAGATGACGAAATACTATTTTTAGAAGGCGAGACCGGAATGGTCGGCATCGTTAAAGTGGCATATGAAAACAAGATGCTTTTCATAGCCACACAGGACAACGAGGAAATAGTTCAATTTTTAGAATCAGACGATATCATAGCGGTTTCCAACTTCAAAAAAGACAAAAGAGCAATAAGATCCCAAGCATACCTAAGCCGTGAAGAGTCATCGCCACTAGTAATTTTAAACAAGGCCCACCCGTCAACCAAACGATTGGAAACAGTAATTTCAATTGGAGATGGAGTCAATCTAAACTGCAACATCACTCCCGGAACACACCCCGAACAAAATGTCTTATGTTCCTGCGACAGCTTATCAGGCCTTGAGATATTGAAAACACCGACAGGAGTAAAATTAAATAGGGAATTTAATAATTACACAATTGAAGAATTTTAGGTTAAAAAAAATGCTATTCATTGATTCATTCTATATGTTTTTAGGCCAACTGGTTGTTTTTGTGGCCATTCTGATTATAATATTATTTATAGTTGTAGTTATTCTAGGCTATTTAATCGCAAGGAAAAATCAAATAAAATTCCCAAGATTCCTGTTATACATTGTTGATTTGCTGTATTCACCGTTTAAAACAATAGCTCATTTTTTAAAATTCGATGATGATTTAATTGATGATATTGCAATTAAGGTTAGAGACGAAATCAACAAGGAAAAGTTCAAGCAGATTCCTGCCGAAAAGACTTTAATATTCCTTCCTCACTGTTTAAGACATAAGGATTGTCCTGCAACACTTCAAAAGGAAGGTTTGAATTGCGTTGAATGCGGATTATGCTCAATTGGAGTCATCAAGAAAAAGGCAGAACCGTTAGGATACAAATTATATATTGTTCCAGGATCAAGTTTCGTTAAAAAAATAGTTATGGAAAACAAGTTTAAGGCCGTTCTTGGAGTGGCCTGCCATGAAGACCTAAATCAGATGATGATGTTACTCTCAGATTTCTGTCCGCAAGGAGTGCTTCTTGAAAAAACAGGCTGTTTTGAAACAAAAGTAAATGTTAAAAAAGTATTTGAAAAAATTGATTCCAAATACTAATCATCAAAATATCTCATGAAATCATCGGATTCGGGGGTTTGAGAAAATTCATTTATAAAGTCTTCCAAATCTTTAATGAACTCTTCTTTTCTCTTTTCAAAATCCTTGATTTCTGAATAATCTTTTTTTATAGCTAAGGTCATTAAAATATCATCAGTTTCAAGAGTTAGTTCCGGATACAACTCATCTAAAAAGTCATCCATTCTATCCTCTTCCAAGTTCCTGATGGGCTCTTGCCAAGTGTCCTGCAGCCAATGCTCCAAGTAAAGACAATTCACCTGCCATAACAGTACTTGCAACAATTTCTGCAAATTCGCGTGCTTTTCCGGAACCCGCAACACCTAAAATATTCAATCCTTCTTTAGCTACTTCCAAACTAGTTCCACCACCAACGGTAGCTATAGGCAAGTCCGGGAGATTGACTGAGAAATACAAATCTCCGTTCCTGTTTTCTGCGGTGGTAATTCCAAGGGAACCTTCAACCACGTGTGCGGCATCCTGACCGGTTGCCAAAAATATGGCTGCAACCATGTTTGCATAATGGGCATTGAATGCCATTGTGCCTGAAGCGGCAGAACCGATAAGGTTTTTGGCAATATTTACTTCTTGAATTGCTTCAGCAGTGGTTTTGAGCTTTTTAGCTACAATTTCTTTTGGAATCAATATGTCCGCCACAACGCTTTTTCCCCTTCCTTCAACAATATTTATTGAGGACGGTTTCTTGTCCACGCAAACATTTCCGCTTAACGCCAAATGAGTAGCGGTAGTTTCACTAGCTAATTTATCTAAAATCTTTTCGGATGCAATGGTAACCATGTTCATCCCCATACTGTCACCTGTAGAGTAAACGAAACGAGGATATACATAATTTCCAACAATTAAAATAGGATCTATTTTTACAAGTTTACCATGAGAAGTGGTACTTTCTGCAATTTCTTTTAATTCATCGAAATTATCAACAAACCATTGCTTGATTTTTATCGCATCAACGGCATTTTCACATTTGATGGCCGGAGCTCTTGTCATGATGTCGGATATGACCCTTGCATTTGCTCCGCCTGAAGCGGTGATTGTTGATGCACCACGATTAACTGATGCTACAAGTGCCCCTTCGGAAGTTGCAAGAGGAACATAAACTTCTCTTTGACAGTATTCGCCGTTAACCTTTAAAGGACCTGCAATTCCCATCGGCAACTGCAATACTCCAATGGAATTTTCTATATTTCTTGCTGATGCCCTTTCCATGTCCAAGGAATAGTTAGATATGTTGGATAAGTCAATCCCATATTCCTGCTCTAAAAATTCCCTTCTGATGTCTGTGGCTTCTTTAGCACTAACTTCCTTGTCAACCTGGTAAAGTTTAATTTCACCATTCAATAATTTATCAATAATTTCTTGATTTGTCATTACATAACCTTTTTAAGTAAATCTACAATTTCAGACGGTTTTTCAGCTACATCAACGCCAGCTTCATTCAAAGCTTTGGTTTTACTTGCAACAGTACCGGAATTTCCTTGGATAATAGCTCCAGCATGTCCCATTCTTTTACCTGGAGGTGCAGTTCTTCCTGCAATATATGACACGACAGGTTTGGACATCTCTTCTGCGATGAATTTTCCAGCTCTTTCTTCAGCAGTTCCTCCAATTTCACCGATTAAAACAACTGCATCTGTAGCGTCGTCCTTTTCAAATCTCTTTAAGATATCAACATAATTATCCCCAGTAACAGGGTCTCCTCCAATTCCAACAGCAGTACTCTGACCGATGCCCGCATTTGTAAGTTCACTGGCGATTTCATAAGTTAATGTACCGCTTCTTGAAATTACTCCCACATTACCTTCCTTGAAGATATGGGTTGGCATGATACCTAATTTACCAACGCCAGGGGAAATGATTCCCGGAGTGTTTGGACCGATGATGGTGGTATCCATCTCTTGTGCGTATGCCATGATTTTCATACTGTCGTGAACAGGAATATGTTCAGAAATGATTACAACCAAATCCAAATGTCTGATTGCTTCAAAAGCAGCGTCCTTTGCAAATCTAGCAGGTACAAAAATTATTGAAGCATTGATGTCTACTTCCTCTTTAGCCTCTTCAATGGAATTGAAAATCGGAACTCTATCCATGAATTTTTGGCCACCTTTTCCAGGGGTGATTCCAGCAACAATGTTTGTATTATAATTCAACATTTGTTCTGTATGGAAAGAACCCTGTTTACCAGTAATACCTTGAACTAAACATTTTGTATCTTCATTTAATAAAATCATAACAGATAACTCCTATTTTAATATTCTTGTTTTGTTTTCGAATGGAACAGCCAAATCAATTACGTTTCCATTCATAAATGCAGTGGCTGAAAATATTACACTGCCTGGCAACACATTACAAGTTGTTCCGCGTTTAACTAAATAAGTATTCTTGTTTCCGAGTGCAGCTCCAATCATCGCACTGGCAATTACTCCTACTGATTCCAAGTTTTCAATAGTTGCCACTACAACCGGATCATCGGTTTCAGGTGAAACATAACCTACACCCGGTATTTTCCTTGTTTTCGCTTCGATATAATCTGATACATCAGTCATGTTTTTCATGCCCTTCGCGGCATCGATTGCTGAGTTTGCAACGTCTGCTACGAATGATTCTCCCCCATATGTATCAAAACCCAAAACGATTGCATCTGGAAGCCTGTCTGATCTTATGTTGGCTTCGGCATAAGAGATTCCCTCACCCGCTTCATCAGGATTTTGGGAGATGCCAGACAAATCGCCAAGATTTTCCGCACTCAATTTCAAAACATTCACAATACCTTCATTTACGGATTCAAGCAAATCATCTTCAACAAATGCACTGATAACAACATCATCACCAGTGACATTGGTCAAAGCGACATCCTTTGCGCCTAACTCCTTTACTTTATGAAGGTTTTTTTCAATAGTTTCTACTAGCATAGAACTACAAGATACATCATTTCGTGAAATATCTGCACCTATTGCTGTAATTTTCAAAATAACACCTTGTATATCTGATTAATAAAATAAATAAAATATAATATTTTATTGTAATTTATTTATATTTTTTTTAATTAATAAATTTTAATAGTTTATGGAATTTTTGACTCTTTCAAAAACTTTGTTGATTTAAATATTTTGAAAGAGTCGGATTTTTAGAAACCTTAATAAAATACTAAATGTAAAATAAATATTAATGTATTCTGAAACTAAAATTGCAATTCCTATTTTTCAAGAAGATTGCAAAAAAGTTGTTGAAGTAGCTAGAGATTGTATTGACAAGGGAGCTGATGTTTTAGAATTTAGAATAGATGGCTTGAAAAACCCTGATATCGATGAAATAAAACATACAATCAAAGAAATTGATTTTCCAATGATAGCTACCAATAGAATAGAAGGAGAAGGAGGATCCTTTAAAGGTTCTGAAGAAGACCGCATAAACATTTTATATGAATGCTGCGATTTAGTTGATTATGTCGATATAGAACTTCAAAGCAACGACGAATACATAAACAAGATCCATGATACAGGAGTAAAAACCATCGTATCATATCACGATTTCGAAAAGACACCTGGCCTTGATGAAATTACATATATTGTTGAAAAGGAACATGAACTTGGAGACATCGCCAAAGTCGCATTCATGCCTCAGGATTTGGAGGACACCTTAACAATTTTGGCTATCCTTTCACACTTTGAAGATACAATTGCCATTTCAATGGGTGATTTGGGCAGCTATACCCGTATTATGGCTGCAAAATTCAATTCTCCAATAACTTTTGCAGTTGGAACCGACGTTACAGCGCCAGGCCAAATCGATATCGAAACAATGAAATCACTGATAAACATGGACCTGAACATTATGGAATAGGTGATTTAAATGGCTAAAAAAATAATTTTAGCTATAATAGCTATTATCATAATTGCATTTTTCGCATTTAACTTTTTTTTAAACGACACTGTCAATGTCTATATCGATGGTGAAAATGTCAGCGTCACAACAAACACCCTTCCAGGAGTCAACTCCAGCGGATTGAACCGTGAAATCTGTGACTATGCCATTTATGTGATGAACGATACCTCATCAAACATTACAGCTCTTAAGGAAGGCATTGAAAATATCTGCAGGGATTACGGAATGGAAAATCCAAAAGTAACAATAGACTCAAGCATCGGCAAAAATCAGATCCCTGTTATCGTACATGTTGATGGAACTTCAATGCTTCCGACACTGCAGGACGGACAAGCTGTTTTAATAAACAAAACTCACGATATACAGCCTGGAGATATCGTGGTTGCAGATTCCGATGAATACGGAGCAGTCATAAAAAGAGTCGGTGAAATCGATGGCAGCCAAGTTTACCTTGAAAGCGACAATAAAAATGTAGCGTATGAATACATAAATGGTGAATTATACGAAATCAAAGGAATAACAACCTGGGTGGACATCTCTGAAATCAATGGCGTGGCTATAGCATATTAAAAAAAAAGGAAATAATGCATTAAGCAATATTTCCTTTAGGAAGGTTTTTGTCAATGAGAGATAAGTTACACGGCATTATCCCCCTCTTCGCCTGTTCTAATTCTTATTACGTTGTCTATAGGATAAATGAATATTTTCCCATCCCCAATGTTTCCTGTGTGTGCACTCTTTTTGATTGCTTCAACAATCTCATCCACACTTTCATCTCTGACAACGACTTCAACACGTGTTTTTGGAATTAAATCAATGCAGTAACTAGATCCTCTATATGATTCCCTAATTCCTCTTTGACTTCCCCTTCCCTTAACTTCGGTTACGTTCATTCCTTCGCATCCGACAGCCAAAAGAGCATTCTTAACATCTGTATATTTTTCCGGTCTTATAATCGCGACAATACTTTTCATAATCAACACCCCTATGAGTTAAAGTTATATGCGGATTCCTCGTGAAGATTGGTGTCCAGTCCACCAATTTCTTGGTAATCTTCCACTCTTATACCGTTCATGGATTTATCTAGAACTTTGGCAAGTATAAAGCTTATTATAAATGAGTATGCAAGAGTTGCAACAACACTTATAATCTGTATCAATAACTGGTTAGGGTTGCCCGCAATTAATCCTGCAACTCCTCCGACTGTTGGCACTGCAAATATTCCTGTTGCTATTGCTCCCCATACTCCAGACATTCCGTGAATGCCCCATACATCCAAAGCATCATCATATCCAAGTTTTGCTTTCAGGTAATAGATTGCGAAATAGGATACGAACGGAGCTATAACACCAATAGCTATTGCACCTGGAACGTCAACAAATCCTGCTGCCGGAGTAATACCGACTAATCCTGCTACTGCACCGGAAATTGCGCCTAATACAGTAGGTTTTCCAACAATATAAGTATCCAATAGGGTCCATGAAATCAATCCGCATGCTGCAGCAACATTTGATACTATGATTGCATTTGCTGCAAGACCGTCTGCTGCAAGACCTGATCCTCCATTGAATCCCATCCATCCAAACCAGAGCAATGCTGCACCAAGTACTGCATATCCAAGGTTATGTGGAATCAATGAAGTGTCTTTTCTTTTACCAAGCACTAATGCGACAGCTAATGCGGCTGCACCTGAATTCATGTGCACTACTGCACCTCCTGCAAAGTCGAGTGCTCCCATTTGCATCAGCCATCCTCCACCCCATACCCAGTGGGCTACAGGGATATAGACTAAACAAATCCATAATAAGGAAAAAATTACCCATGCTCTTGTTTTCATCCTTCCAACAAGCGCTCCTGAAATAAGAGCCACTGTCAAACCGGCAAAGGCACACTGGAACATTACGAATAACAAAGTCGGAATTGTTCCAGTCAAATCATCTAATGCAATTCCCTGTAAGAAGAAATTGGTTGGAGATCCTATAAGTCCCCACATGTCGCTACCGAATGCAATTTGGTAGCCAAAAATCACCCATAATACGCTTACCATAGAAAATGCAATAAAAGTTAAAAAAATTGTGTTTAAAACATTCTTACGTTTACTTAATCCTCCATAAAAAAATGCGACTGCTGGAATACTCATCAACAATACCAATAAGCTACATACGAGTATCCAAGCTGTGTCACCTGCACTAAAAACTACCATTTTATCTTCTCATTAATTAAATTGTAAATAAAACTCGCCGGCAAAACACCGGAAGTAACATGTCGGAAGTAATGTTCCGACATATACCTATTGAACTCCATAGTATATAAACATTTTGTATGATGAAAAAAAGCAGAATATCAAAAATAAAATAAACAAAACAAAATGAAAAATCAACACTTTAAAAACTTTGTTCAGTTAAAAATTTTGAAAAAAACACATTCATTTAATGCCAAAATAAAGGCTTTTTAACAAATATTAAATATTACATTTAAATAAAAATAATAATTGTATAAATTAACTTATTTACGATGGATAAAACTAATAAAGAATGAAAGTGTTATTATGAAAGACTCTATAAAAGCTAATTTAATAATTATTTTTATAATAGCCATTGTTGCATTTGGAATCAGTTCTTCATTTGCAAAACTAACAATCTCTGAAGATGTTGATTCCTATAAACTAATTTCAATTGAAAACAATTCATTTAAACCAAATTACATAGATGAAGTGCCGACCATAATTGAAACAACAAACACTACAAACAGTACAAATAGCACCTATTCTGATAACACTACTTACACAGATAACTACACAGGCTATGACAACAATTATGGAGGCTATTCAAATTATACCTATGGAGACATAGTTACAACTACTGATTATTCGGAGTATTGATAAAATGGGTGAAAAAAAGAAATTCATAAGGGATAGTGTCTACGGAGATATTAGCTTAAGTGACTTTGAACAGCGCATTATGGATATGCCCCAATTTCAACGCTTAAGAAGAATAAAACAATTAGGACTTATCAGTTTAATTTATCCCGGCGCTACACATACCCGATTCGAACACTGTGTTGGAACAATGAATCTGGGTTCAAAATTAGCTACCGAACTGGGACTTAACGATGATGAAATCGAGCTAATTAGAGCATCCGCCCTTCTGCACGATTTAGGACACGGCCCATTTTCACATGTTTCAGAAGGAGTTTTATCAGTACCCCATGAAGAGTTGACAAAAAACGTGATAACCCAAACATCCATGAAAGATCTCCTTGAAGAGAAATTTGACGTCAACAATATAGTTGACATCATTAACGGAAGAGGATATCTGGGCCCGATTGTTTCCGGAGAATTGGATGTAGACAGAATGGACTATCTTTTAAGGGATTCCCACAATACCGGTGTAGCTTACGGAATTATCGATTATGAAAGAATCATTTCAAATCTGAAACTGGAAGACGGATTGATATTGGATATCAAAGGAGTTCAGGCTGCAGAGGGAGCCTTGGTTTCCAGATATTTCATGTATCCTAGCGTATATCAACACCACACAACACGTGTTGTCAATTCAATGTTTAGAAGAAGCCTCAAAAAGGTAATCGACCAGGGAATAATCCTTGAAAAGGACATCTACAAATATGACGATACAGACATTGTCTCAATATTCAGGAATTGCGATGACGAATATGTAAACGACATAATGCACAGGCTGGATAACAGGAAACTCCTAAAAAGAGTTAAAACAATCAGACTGGACAACTTCAAAGTTCCGGAAAAAATGTATAAAATCAAACCGGAAGAGCTTAGAAAAGCTGAAGAGGAGATTTCTGAAGATTATGATATCGACAAGGATTACGTATTCATCAACATTGCCGAATATCCTCGCTTTGACGAAATGAAAACCCAAGTGGACTTGGATGGCAAATTATATCCATTGACTGAGATTTCAAATATCATTTCAGCATTAAGCAAAGCAAGATTCAATATTCCAGATATCAGCGTTTATGTTCCTGAAGAAGAAAAGCCTAAATTTGGCAAATTCAAATTAGAACAATACCTGGATTTACCTGAAATAGACAAGGAAAAATTCCATGGAATTCACTATGATCAGATTAAATTGTTTTAGGAGATAGAATGATAATCGTTGCAATTACAGGAGCAAGCGGAGTAATATATGGAATAAGATTACTCGAAGCATTAAAAGAGCTAAAAATAGAAAGCGGATTAGTCATAAGCGATGCCGGAAAAGTTGTCATTGAATCAGAAACAGACTATTCAGTTGAAGACATTATCGGATTATCCGACAACTACTACAATTTCCATGACTTGACAGCTTCAATCAACAGCGGGTCATTTAAAGCGAAAGGCCTGGTTATCGTACCGTGTTCAATGAAAACATTATCATCAATAGCTAACGGATACGGAGCTAATACAATTACAAGAGTGGCTGATGTTAGCCTGAAAGAAAGAAGGCCAACCGTGATTGTTCCTCGTGAAACACCGCTTAGAAGCATTCATATACAGAACATGCTAACATTATCACAAGAGGGAGCCATAATTTTACCTGCAATGCCTGGTTTTTACTCAACACATGACACTGTTGACGACCAGATCAATTTCATTGTCGGGAAAATACTGGATTCCTTAAAAATTGAAAATGAATTATTTAAAAGGTGGGAGTAAATGTTAGAAGATAAGGATTTCATCAAATCCTGTGATGTGCCAGGACCTACAAAAGAAGCCATAAGGGCTATCATACTTTACAAATCCGATGTGACCTCTGCAGACAAGGTCGTTGACTGCGGATGTGGAACAGGAGGCCTAACCTGTGAATTCGCCCAAAGGGCCAGTGAAGTGATTTCAATAGACACCAATCCCGAAGCTATTGAAATGACTAAGAAAAACCTTGAAAAATTTGGTCTTGGAGACAATGTCACTTTAATAAATGATAATGGGGCAAATGCCCTGAAAGATATTGACGATATCGATATCGCTATTGTGGGAGGTAGCGGTAGAGAACTTGAAAATATCCTTGATATCATTCATTCAAAATTAAATTCAAAAGGCAGAATTATCATTACGGCTATACTGGTCGATACGAAAGTTGAGGCCATAAACAAACTCAAAGAACTCAATTACAATCCAAAAATCATGGAAGTCAATATCTCTAACGGAAGAGTCCTTGACCGAGGGATTATGATGATGAGTGAAAATCCGATAGCCATAATCACTGCCAAAAAAAGATAAGTTGGAGATTACAAAAATGGACGCTCACAAAAAATGGAAAATAAAATTTTCTATATTGATGGTTATTCTGATTATAATCATTTACGGATCCAATTACCTTGTATTGGGTGATGGGGAACATATCATATCATATGTTTGGACACATTTAGGATTTATTCCCGTTGACATTTTAATTGTCGCTTTTTTACTTGATGAAATTATAGAAAAAAAGGAAAAAGAGGCAATGCTTGAAAAATTAGATATGCTCATGAGCACATTCTTTTCTGAAGTCGGAAACGAACTCATTGAACAGTTAAGCAGTGCAAACAAATACAAAGCAAGCACTGAAAACTTAAAATCCATTAAGGATTGGGATGAAAAGGATTATGACAATAAATTGGCTGAACTTAAAAAATCAAGCCTCGATTTTACAGCAGATATTCCTCCTGAAGAGAGGGATGAATTCCTTGATAACCTAAGAACAATGCTTTCCGATAAAAGGGAATTCATTATCAACTTAATCAACAATCCGAATTTGCTTGAAAAAGAGGAATTCACCGAATTGATTAATGCAATCCTTCACTTGGATGAAGAATTGGAACACAGAAAAGAATTATCTAAAGTAACCGATGCAGACTTTGCCCATTTGAATGGGGACATGCAAAGGGTCTATAACAGATTGGTTTACGAATGGGTCTACTACCTTAAGTACCTCTACAAAAATTACCCATACATGATTGCACTTATCATACGTACCAATCCGTTCGATGAAGATGCTGATGTTTATGTAAAATAAATGAAAATGGAGATTTAATATGAGTAGTGGAAAAAATGATGAAAGTATTAAATCTTGCATTATCTTATGTGGAGGGCAGAGTAGAAGAATGGGTAAGGATAAAGGATCTCTCATTATTCAAGATAAACCTATGATCAAACACATTCTTTCTACATTAAACCATCAAATAAACGAAGTTATTATAGTTTTAAATGACAAATCTAGGATTGACAAGTATAGTGAGTTCATTGACCCTACCGATTACACCTACACCATCAGATTTGTTGAAGACAAAATAAAAAATAAGGGACCATTGCCTGGAATCATGACCGGACTTTCATACATCTCAAGTGACTATGCCCTGGTGCTGCCATGTGACAGTCCATATGTTTCAAGAGATTACATCAACATCATGTTTGGAGAAATCAGTGAAAACTCACAAGCCATCGTTCCATACCATGATGATGAAAATAAGATAAAAACCTCAGAACCACTCCATTCCATCTATGATAAAAACATCATTCCTGAAATTGAAAAATTAATTGGTGAAGATACACTTCATATCAAAGGTCTGATAGAAAAAATAGAAACAAAATTTGTTTTGATAGATAATAAAAAAATATTAAAAAAAGAATTTAGAAATCTTAATCGTCCAGAAGACATTTAAAGATATTCAATTAATTCTTTTGTTTTTGAAATTGCTATATTGACTGCTCCAAGAATTTCATCTTTGGTGAACGGTTTGGAACCGCCTTTTTGCATGGAACAGATTCTGCCGTCTTTAGTAACACCAACATTCAAACGAGCACTAGCTACTCTTTCTTCATCTAATGTTGGATCTAAAACCATCTTGTCACCAATTTTAACGAAAGTGCATAAAGCCAATTCGTTGTTGATTGGTAAATCGAAGGTTTCATCTTCACTAAGGACTACTTCTTCATCCACTATTTCAGCAACAGGCAATTTAGTGGATTTGAGTGCAGCCATAACAGCCAATTCACAAGCGTCGAAAAGGTTTCCGCAGTTGTCGATAATGTGTAAGTCAATGAATAACATCCAAACATGTTTTCCTTCTTCAACACATAACTTATCCAATTCAACCAATTCACTTTCACGGATTCCTCTGTCCACTACACGTGCAAGTTCAATGGAATCGTCACTAGGTGGACCAGGTTCAAAATTCGGATCAGCCATAGGCAACATTTCACAATTGGTCATTAACACTCCAAGGTCTGGAGTATCAGGGAATGGGCTTCCAAGTTGTGGTTTAATACCTACAATAACTTGAGTTCCACCGAGTTTTACACGAGCAGAACCTTCAGCTTTTGAAATAACATTAGTTTCAATAGAGATATCCCTATATTCATTTAATTCCCTGCCATCTTCTCTTTTATCATTTTTGACAAGGTTAGTTATACTTTGTCTTGTAATTTCTGGTACTATATCCATTTTATCCACCCACTATTCTGTAGCATATTTTTTCATTAAAGCTTCTTTTTGGAGCTCGCTTACTTGGCGACATCCTTCCATAGCTAAATCAATTGCTTTTGCAAATTCTTCTTCTGTTAAATTACCGTCACTTTGTAATAAGGTAATTTCTCCGGTTCTTGGCATCATAGCTATTGGAACATCCGCTTGACCTTCCTTATCTTCATATTCGGATAAGTCGAGTACAACTTCATCATTTACTTTACCTGCAGCGCAACCTACAACAATGTCTTTCATAGGTACTCCTGCATCCACTAAAGCAACGGAAGCCGCAGTGATTCCTGCACAACGGGTTCCTCCTTCAGCTTCAATTACTTCTATATAAATATCAATCATTGAACGAGGATAGTTTTCTAACATTAATGCTGGCCTTAATGCATCAGCAGTGATTTTAGAAATCTCTGATGACCTTCTGTCAGGTCCTGGTCTTTTTCTGTCATCTACTGAAAATGGAGCCATATTATATCTAACTCTAATTACACCTGTATTAGGTTCAAGCAATCTTCTAATATAGGATTCTCTTGGTCCATAAACAGCAACTAATATTTTATTTCCTCCAACTTCTAAATAAGCAGAACCATCTGCACGTTCAAGAACTCCTGCTTCAATTTTAATAGGACGTAATTCATCAAACTTCCTACCATCTTGTCTTATCATTTCTGACATCATATCAACCTCATTTAATATTCGAAGAATAAATAATCATTGCTTATTATTTAAAATAAAAGAATTGTTTGAGTTATCTCCATAAGATAAAGTTGTATCTTTTTTGTTTTTCCTCTTGAATTCTTCAATAACTTCAGCTATATTAGGCTTATCTTCTTTTTCTTTTTTAATTTCTTCTGCTTCTTTTTCCTGAGCTTCTCTTTCTTCTTGCTCTAATTCTTCTTTGAAATTTTGGAGCTTAGGTTTTTCTAAAACAAATTCTTCCTCTTCTTCGTTCTCTTCAGGAACTTCTTCAGGAGGAAGTTCACCATCAATAGCTAAATACAATTTGTTTTTGATTTTATTGGTTAAACCGGAAGTGTGAGCTTCAGCTTCAATTAAATGAATAACATCTTTGGTAAGCTGTTCCATGTCTTCATCTCCTTTAACCCAGACAAGACCGTTTTGACCAACGACAATTTTACATTTGGTTTTGTCCTTAATCATGTTGATCATAGAACCTTTTTTACCAATTAATCTAGGAACTTTGGTTGGAGCGATATCTACAATGATTCCTCCTTTAAATTTACCCATTCCTCTTCCTTTCAAACCGAGTTTTGCCTTTTTGATTTCATCAACATCGACAACTCTTAAAAATAGCACATCCCCAACATCATAAACCTTGTTGAGCTCTTTTTTCTCACGACCAAACACTTCAAAAGCAGGTAAAATTCCGGAATATGGTGAATTGATGTCAACATCCCACATTGAGAATCTTACATCATTAATTTTACCAATAACGACATCTCCTTTTTTAGGAACATATTTACTTTTAAGAGGAATAACTCTAATCTTCTTATTCCTTAAAGAAACAAGTCCCATTAAAGAAGAACAAACTTTACCATTCTCTTTAAAGGTACCTCTTCCTGAATAGTATTCATCATCGGATAATACTTGTCCAGGAATAACTAAATCTTTATTCTCCACATATATCATAATAATCCCATAAGTTGAAATTAATTAAATTATTTAATCGTTCTAGTTTCTGCTTCTCCGCCTGAAATTTCCGCCATTTTAGCGGCGAAAGAATCTTGAAGACCACCAGGCATTTCTATAATTCCAATCCAGAAACCGTCTTGCTGCCATTCCTCATTGATGATTTCCCCGAATCCATGAATGACTGAATAGGCGCCGCCTGCTGCTGAACCAGGAAGCCTGACCGCAACTTTGACTTTCTCAAATCTGATTGGAATAAGTGGCTTGATGGCTTTTAAGGCATTTTGCACTTGCTGGTCCACGGATGTGAATGGGTCAAACTTGACTTTTGCCTCATCAATTGCATTTTCAATTCTTTGTGCAGGATGAGGTAATCCGTTTTGAGGATTCACTGCCTCTTTAGCTATTTTAGCAATGACCATCTTTCTTTTATCCTCTTGCATGTGCCTTTTCTGTTCAGCGGTTAATTGAACAGTCCCCTTTTCAAGTATGACTTTGGAAACTTCAATAGGGTCTGTAGTTTCAAAAATTTTATTCATTGCTTCTTCTGAAGCCTTATCCCCTTTTTTGGAGTCTTTAAAAATTTCTTCAACAGCTAAAAGATCTTCAATGGCAACGTCCTTGCCATCTGGATTTCTATATTCAGCTGCTAAATCAGGGTCAACCAATATCTCAAAATGTTCACCGCAGTATTCATATTTAGCAATTATGGCTTCATCAACATTTACCATTGAAATATCCCCTAACTAACATTTTATAAGATTAATTATTCGTCTTCTTCAGAATCTTCTTCAGTTTCTTCAGCTTCTTCTTCAACTTCCTCTTCTTTTGCCAATACTTCATCGATGTATTTTTGCACTTCGTCTTGAGGGAGTTTGACATATTCGCCGTCATCTTTCTTGATGACTGCGATTTCAACATTATTAGAAGTGGTTTCGTGGTCTGTTGCATCATTGATTGCAGTGATTGCCAAACTGATTGCTCCTTCTAATGTAATGTCATCTTCATATTTTTCTTCAAAGATATCCATAGCAGCAGATCTGCCTGAACCAATAGCGGTTGCTTTATATTCGATTAATGCTCCACTAGGGTCTGTTTCGAACAGTTTGCATTTACCATCGTATACTCCTCCTATGATTAAAGCGGAACCGAATGGCCTTACACCACCGTTTTGAGTATACAATTGTAGCATGTCACATAATTTTTTGGATAAACTTTCAACCCTGATAGGTTCGCTGTATGTGATCTTATTGATTTGAGCTTCGACTCTTGCTCTTTCAACCAAAGCTCTTGCGTCTGCTACAAGACCTGAAGTAGCTGCTCCAATATGCTCATCAATCTTGAATATTTTTTCAATTGATGATGCTTCAACTAAACTAGAAGTAGTTCTTTTGTCAACAGCTAAAACAATTCCTTCGGAACTTTTAACACCGATTGATGTAGTTCCTCTTTTAACAGCTTCTCTTGCATATTCTACTTGGAAAAGTCTTCCATCTGGGCTAAATACAGTAATAGCCCTATCATATCCGGCATTTTGTAAAGGTTGCATATTAATACCTCATATTTTTATATAAATATTTTAATAAATATCAATTTTTAAATTCGACAACATAAAAAATAAAACCAAATCTTCCATGAAAAGGCAAATTTTAATTTTAATTACTACATTGTAGCATATTAAAATATTTTTTTATTCTTTTTCCATAAATCCAATTGATATTTATATTAATATATTATTTATATAGTTTTCTATTTTAAACTAACAAAAAGTAATTAAATAAATTTGTCCGATGATTTTATTGTTCCGGACAAGCCGATGGTTGTAATTGAAATCCTACTTCCATTGAACCTGTTTGCCAATGCAAGAGATGACCTGACCTCATCAACATAATCCCTTTGACACCTAATAATAGCCTTATAACTATAAAATTCACCATTATTATCGCATTCATAGAATTTCATGACCCATAAGTTGAAATTGCCTGAATTGAGTTCCCCCTGGAATCTTACACAGGCATCCCATACGATTGTAACCAAATCATCTTTAGTAATTCCGGATTCACTTTTGATATCAACAGTCAAGTATCTGTTGTTTTTCCTAAGTGTAGGCGGCAAGACTTTAAGACCCATCATCAACCCTCCTGACACCTTTAAAAATCATATTCTCCCTATTCTTATTGAATTCAAGTATTTCTGAAGCAGTATGGAATGACTTGTCAATATCTCCATCTGACAATCCTGTTTGCTTGAAAAAGGCTACAAAATCATGGGTTGTTCTGATATCAAATATGGAATGAGCCCTTGAGGATAAAATCAATGGAAAATCATATTTCCAGTATAGGGTATAAACATCCTTAAAATTAGAAATTATTTTTGATCTATATGACAAATAGCTTTTTAGAATATCATTGAAACATAATTCAACGGCAACATTGTTTTTTAACGCTTCCTTTGCAAGCACATGATTCAAGCCGCTGTCATAACGCTTTAGATATGGCCTTGATAAAACATCTATTTTCACATTCTCCAAAGAGGACCGGTTCACTTTCAAATCCCCTCCCACAACAGAGATGCATAATGCCTTGTTCCTGAATTTGGAAACGCTCTTTCTTATTTCATTAATGTTATTTGATTTTATTTCCAGAGTATAATCAATGGAGATGTCTTCGCATAACTCCTCTTGCAACTCCTTTTTAAAATTTAGCGCATTTGAAAAATCATTCTGACTATAAGAAAAATTAATATGGTCCCAGCCATATTTTGAAGCTTCCTTTGCCAGAATTATATTGTTTTCAAAGCTATTTCCCACAATGTTTAAATCAAAAAACATGTTTCATAATTTATTGTTTAAAATATTAATAATTTTTTAAAAAAAAATGAAGTGATTGAAAAATCACTTATTGGTATCTGTAGAAATCAACTTGCCAACTTACAGTCTCATAATAGTCTATAGTGATTGTTTGAGCGCTGGATGAGGTATATTCAAATGAATCAGACCTGGTTTCTACAGCACTGGTGGAACCCCACTCAACACCTCCAGAATGCCCATTAGGTGCGGTAACATACAAATGGTTGTCTGCATAATTTTTAATAGGAAATGCTGAAAGCTCAACCTTTATCTTTCCTGCAGGAACATTGATTGTTTGTGAACCTGAACCTGAACCGGAATAGCTTCCTATTGATTCCCATGACTTGGATTCTGCCGGCTTCGCCGTGGTTGTGGATTGGGAAGATGAGGAAGTTTGAGTATTCTGTGAGCCAGATTCTCCACTAGAACTGCTGGATTCTTCATTAACAGCCTGAATTGCAGAAGAAGCGGCACTATTATCCTGATTACTTGATTGTACAGAACCTGAATTCATATTCAAAGCAAAATAGCCTATTGTGGCGACAAGAATAATTATTATTGCAAGCAAAGCAATGATAATATACTTTGAATTATTGGAACTTTCCTGCACAGTTGGTTTTGGTGTTTCCAAAGAACTACCGCATTTAGTACAAAACTTTGATTTATCCTTATTTTCAAAACCGCAGTTACTACATTTCATAGTTATCATCAATACATTTAGTTACTTTTATTTTTAACACAAGATATATATTAAATTACTTATTCTAAACAATCCATTATAAAAAAAGATTATACCGATTTAAAAGGTACATAACTTAATATTAATAACATTATAACATGTTATAAAACATTTTATAGTATAAACAATATAATAGATTAGTATGACAAAAGAAAATGATGAACTTTTGAAATTAACTTCATACGTTCAAATTTCTAAATATAGGGAAAAAACTTTAAAATCTATTGGAGACGATGTTAAGATACCGACCAACATTGCAAAAGATAGTGGAATTAGAACTAACCATATTTCCAAAGTTCTAAGCGAATTAAAAAGTAAAGATATTGTCGAATGTATCAATGAAGAAGCTCGTAAAGGTAGATTATACAGGTTGACCGATACCGGCAAGGAAGTTTTAGACACTATTAAAGACAAGGAGAACAAGGAATGATCAGATATCCATTCCTTCTCTAATATGTTCTAATTCTTCTATAATATCTTCATTGGAAGCTGTTTTAAAAACATCATACAAAACTTTTAACAAAATACTATTTTTAACCCCTAACGGGAAACATTCATCTGTTTCTATTTGAATCGAATCATTTGATGGAGAGTTCAAATCTTTTCTATACTGCAATTTAATCTCTTCTCGAATGTCTTCATCAATATATTTTTCCAGATAGACAATAATTTCATTGGCAAAGCTATTGCCAAAAATAATCATTTCATTTAAAGAATCCTTATCATAGTCCAATTGATTAATCAGATTATTGAATGAACCATAATTTTGATAACCGTAAGGAATGAACCTTCCTTCAACCGTGTGGGCGCAATATTCATTCATTATCTTAAATTCAGGAAGTGTTAAAAAGAACCAGATGAAACTTTCCAATGTGGATGATGTCCTAATGTTGAATATTCTGCATAACAGGTTTTCGATTATATCAAACAGCAGGTAGTGAGCCAATTCATGAATGATTGTGGCAATCTGAGTGGAATCATCCAAACGATCATCATAGTAAATGCAGTTGCCTAAAAATATGTATCCCCTTTCAAAGCCTCTTGCTTTAGGTTTGCACTCAGTGAATATGCCTGCTAGCCTTAAAATCTTATCTTTGATTGTGCTGCCATAAATTTCAACATAGTCTGCTCTTTTAAAGATGTTGGACAGCAGTTCACCGTATTCCTCATCACTGATTTTGGCATTCAAAAGCAGATTTTCATTATATTCACTGAACAGGATGTCAAAATCTTCTATGGTAATTGGATTAATCTGCTTATTGCATCGTGTGCAGAAGACAGCATAATCAAGATTTACTTCACCGCAATAAGGACATACATGTTCCATAATCAGTTTATTACCGCAATGAGTGCAGTAATTATTTTCCTTTAAATTCAAAGTCCCGCAAATATCACAGTGTATCAAAATTACCACTACCTAAGAACGCTTTTAATGTTTTTAACTGTTTTGTGAATTGAATTAGAATAATCTATGCTTCTTTTAATATTCTTTCCGCAATTATGGCAAAAATCAGTATCCCAATCTAAGATTTCACCACAAGAACAGATTATTTTTGTTTTGATTATTTTTTGAGGATTGAGTGGCCTGTCACATGTTTCGCAAAATTTTAATCCTCTCTTATTCTTATGGCCGCAAACACAAATCAAAAGGGAATCTTCCTTATTCAAGCTTTTTCCACAACCTACACAAAAGTCGGATGTGACTTCATTGATTGTGGAGCAAGTGCATAAAATTGAAATTGAAGATGATGGCCCATAATTCTTCAATGGCCTTCCGCAGTTTTTGCAGAACTGGGAGAACTTTTCATTTTCCTCACCGCAAAAACAGAAAATTGAATCCTTGAATTCCAGATTGAAATTGCTGAAATTGTCTTTGTTTTGAAACGGAACCTCTCTCAATTGCCTTCCGCACATGTCGCAGAATAAGTTTTCTTTGGGATTTACATTGCCGCATTCGCAAAGGACATTTCCTATTTCAAATTTTGGTTTTGGTTTATGCTTTAAAATTCTTGATAGTCTACTTTGAGATCTCTTAGCACCACACATATAACAATATTCGTTATTTACATCATTCAAATAGCCGCAAGAGCATATTTCATATTTGAAATCAATGTTATCCCTTTCAATATATGGCGAAAAGTCTATGCTGAAATTAAAAAAACCGATATCGTGAATAGGCGGTATCAGAACAATTAAATCACCGCTGTCAACATGGCCTGTTTTACATCCACATTGCGTGCAGAAAGGTTCGTTTGGAAGAACTCTATGGCCACAATTATGACAAAAATTCTCTAAAGCCACTTAAAACACCCATTCACTTAATTGAATTATTTTGACATTGATTGGATTTCCTTAACAACTTCGGTCAGTACCTCTTTTCCAAGACCTTCAATATATTTGATTGATCCTGCACATTCGTGACCTCCACCGTCAACACCTGCTTGAGGGACCTTTTCGGCAATTATGGATACGATTTCATTCACATTAAATCCATACTGTTCATTGACCGCATCGGTTGCCCTGAATACTCCAAAATCAGGTCCGTGTCCTAAAGTGACAATTGGTTTATCTTCCCCTAACTCCCTAATTATCCTATCATGGACAAAGCCGCAAGTCTTTCCAGGAGCAGGGAATGTGAATTTGTGCGCATACTTTTCAACATCGATGACGTTGAAGTAAATGCCGTTTTCAAGTTGTACCTTTTTGATATTCGGAAGTGCTGCCTTAAGCTGGGTGTCAACTCTTTTTTGATATTCCTTATATAATGCACCAATCATTTTTTCATGTTTATCCAAGTTATCGACAGCCAATATGGTATCCATTATTCCTCTACCATTCATAAACCTTAGGAAAAATGCTTCAAAGTCAACGCATTCAGCTATTTTTGCCAAATGTTCTTTTGAAAACCCTTTTTGGTTTGCTAATTCAAGGTATTGGTAAACTTCACCGCATTCAGCACGGTCCCCCAATGCAGCAACAGCAGGCAAATGCTTGATTAAATCCTTTACGTTAGGATTTATAATGTGTGCCACTTCTGTTGCTAATGCTCCGGCTGTCAGCTGTGAATCTCCTCCAACCAGATAAGGGTTTACATGAGTATCAACATATTCGTCCACAGCCACAGTTGCGCCGTAAATCTCTCCATCCCTCTCGTCTTTTGTGATTAATTCACCAGGGGAGTGGTGATCTATAACTACCACTTCTATATCATAGATTTTGGCTTGCATCAATGCAACGATATCCTCTTCTGTAGATCCGTTATCCAAAAGCACGATAAGAGGCAACTTCTGACCATGTCTTTCCTGGTCTTCAAGCGCAAAGGATAAATCCTTAACAACATCCTCCAGTTCATAGAATGGAGCTTTACTCGGGGACCTCTTGAAATAGTAATATTGGGCATCATTGCTCGGATTTATTTCCTCAATCAATGGAACAATAGCTTTTTCCATTGCAACTCCTGAACAGATTCCGTCTGCATCATTGTGGTGTCTTAACAAAATTGTCCTTCCGTCAAGAATCGCCCTTCTGATTTTTTGAGCAGCCTCTCGCATCTTAGGTTTAAGCCTGTTTAAAACATCACTTTTGACCAAAAAATCGACATCTTCCGGTTCAGCTCTTTTGTTTAATGCATCATCTATCAATTTATGTAGCTTGCGAGTGTTTTCCTCATCAAGCTTTACCATTGAAGATGCTTCAATCTGTGTTTTTCCACCATGTTCGTTGACTTCACCAATGACCTGAACCGCATCGGCCAGCTCGATTTCAGGATAAGACCTCTCACCGGCCTTATCAAATGCTGCCACTTCACTGACTCCTGATTCATCGCTGATCATGAATATGGTAGGTCCAGAAGTTTGCTGAATCTGCTGAACTTCACCATCGATTCTAACGATTTTTCCCTTATTCTCTTCCAATTGACGGATAAGAGTTCTTGGAATGGATTTAGTTAATCTTTTAAGGTTGTAATCTTCAACATATGCTGGGGCAAAATCTATTTTTCCTTCTCTGGATTTTATGGAAGTGATGAACACTATCACTTCATCCCCTACCTTGTATTCGGAGACATCGCCTCTCATAAGTCCCCAAACATTATTATTCAATGATACAAAGGCTCCATAGCGTTCAACTCTTGTAATTTTACCTTTATATAACCTATCTTTATCTATGTCTCTCATTTGACATAATGAATCTAAAACGTAAACGTCACGAGTGGCTCTTCTTCGAGCTTCAAATTCGTCGTGCTTCATTTTTTCTACCTTCCTCTTTTCTTCACATTCCGGACATACGTCAATTTGTTCACTGATTATCTTTCCACAGTCTCTGCAAACATTAATCTGACCTGTCCCCTTACAGTAAAGGCACTCCTCATATACTTCAACCTGACCTTTCCCATTGCAGACTTCACAAGGGATATCCTGGTCTGAACCTAAATCAAATTTGGCCCTTGCCTTGTTGTTTATGCCTTTGAAATGACTTCCCACATCAAATGAGTCATCTTCATAACCAGTTCCCCCACAGGCATCACATTCCTTATAGTCCACAACAACGGATCCTATGCCTTTACATTTTGGACATTTTGTTTTCACTTTAAAACCTCGTTAAATAATAAAATTTTGCTTAAACATATTCGGATTTTGGGTAACTAATGAATCCCTTGCATCCCTGTATTCAAGGGATTGATCCATATAAGTATTCGCTTCATACCCATAGTTTGTACCGGTATAATTATATTCTATCTGGAAACACCCAATAGCTTCCTTTAAATTCTCTACAGCAAGAAGCTTCAATTCCACTTCGTTTATTGTGTTGTTAATGTACTGCTTATGCACTAAATTAACATCAGGAGTGAACTTATCCTTCAGAATATTGAGCTTACTCAAACTACTATTATAATTATTTCCGGCAGATGTTGCCTTTTTCATTGCTTCGGCATAATTTTTATCATTGACTAGATTAACAGCATCATTATAATCCTTATCCCCATTGACTATGTTTTCACTGATTACTGGCATCAATTCGTTCATATTATCAACTGAACTGTCAATGAATAGGATGGCTGCTGAAATAAGTAGCAAAACTAAAATAAAAATTATCAATTTAATATAGCTAGACACGATATAAATTATGTAAAATAAGTTATTTAAAATTTATTATATTGGAAAAAATAAAAAAAGAAGTTTAAAAACTAGTTTTAAACTTATTCGCTTGACCAAAGGCCGTGTAAATTACAGAATGCAAATGCTTTTACATCATCAACTGCATTTACAGTGAAAGTTGCTTCTGCAACATCTCCAGGTTTGAAGCATTTTGCGTATTGTTCTGCTCCTGCTTCAACAACTAAGAATTGAATGTAGTGGTCATCATCCATTGGGTGAGCTGCTTCACCGACTTTAACGGTTACTTTGTCACCATCAATTTCAACTACAGGTTTATGTTTAGGAGCTTTTTCCCCTTCAGTTTGAACTGGGATTTCGAGCATGTGAGCGTTACATGCGTCGCCTTCGCCGTCAACAAAAACTTGGATAATACTTCCACATTCGTCACATTTTAATATTTTTGCCATTTAAAACATCTCCTTATATAAGATACACATATTTTATTTGACAAAGTATTTATTATTATTGATTGTTTTCTTTATAGTTTTCAATTGCTGCTTGAAGCCCGTCTGCTGCAAGGTTTGAACAGTGCATTTTAATTGGTGGAAGACCATCCAATTCTTCTGCAACATCATTTCTTGAGATTTTTAAAGCTTCTTCAACAGTTTTTCCGACAGCAATTTCAGTAATCATGCTGCTGGTTGCAATAGCCGCTCCGCAACCGAATGTCTGAAAGCTGATATCTTCTATTACTTCATCATCATTGACCTTGATGTAGATTGTCATCAAATCTCCGCAGGTCGGGTTTCCGACAGTTCCAACACCATTTGCATCTTCCATTTTTCTACAGTTTCTTGGGTTTGCAAAGTGATCCATTACTTTTTCTGAATAATCCATAATTAACACATCCTACAGTTATCTCCGTGTTTTGAACACATTACACCATCATAATCTAATTCCTGATTCCAGAGAGGAGACATTTCTCTTAATCTAGCAACTGCTTCTTGTATTGTTGCTACAAATTCATCCACATCAAATTCATCGCTTTCCGGAGCTAAAGACACTCTCAATGATCCATGAACATCAACAGGGTCCAATCCTAATGAAGTTAGAACTGGGGAAGCCTCCAATTTGTTTGAAGAGCATGCTGAACCGGTTGAAGCCTGATAACCTTTAGCATCAAGCAAGAGAATTAATGATTCACCTTCAATAGCTTTAAATCGGAAGTTCACCACATTAGGTAATCTTTTTTCCTCATCTCCATTTAAATAGGCTTCAGGAATGGTAGTCAATACCTTTTCAATGAGTTCATCCCTGATTGAAGCTAATTTTTCATAATGTTCATCCAATTGGGA
This sequence comes from uncultured Methanobrevibacter sp., assembly GCF_947166415.1. GTDB lineage: Archaea > Methanobacteriota > Methanobacteria > Methanobacteriales > Methanobacteriaceae > Methanocatella. Next base: position 39,831 of record NZ_CAMVEE010000012.1, read on the forward strand.
AGCGGCCAGCTCGCAAGCCTTTCCAAATCCTACGATTCCAGGAACATTTTCAGTACCGGATCTGATTCCTCTTTCCTGGCCTCCACCATGGATAAGCGGAACAAGACGAACACCTTTTTTAATATATATTGCTCCAACACCTTTTGGACCGTTAATCTTATGGGAGGATAAAGATAGCAAATCAACATTCAATTTTTCAACATCCACTTCAATCTTACCGAATGTCTGGACTGCATCAGTGTGGAAAATAATGCCTTTTTCACGAGCGATTTTACCAATCTCTTCAATAGGTTGGATTGTACCGATTTCGTTGTTACCGTGCATGATGGTTATCAAAATTGTTTCAGGAGTTATAGCTTCTATTAAGTCTTCAATTTTAATGATACCATTTTCATATACCTGCAAATAGGTTACCTTAAAGTCAAAGGACTCTAAAAAGTTCAAAGTATCTTTAACGGCAGGATGCTCAATTTCAGTAGTTATAATATGTTTGCCCTGATTTAGAAATTTGAAGGCAATCCCTTTAATCGCTAAATTGTCTGATTCGGATCCTCCGCTTGTGAAAATAATTTCATCCGGTTTTGCATTAATTGCATCAGCGACTCTTTGACGAGCCAAATTCAATGCCTTTTTTGATTCACGACCTATTTTATAAAGAGTGGAAGGATTTCCAAACTCTTCCATAAAATATGGTTCCATTTCCTCAAAAACTTCCTCACTAACTTGTGTAGTTGCTGAATTATCTAAATACATTCTTTATCCCCCAATTGTCGTTTTTATAAATTAATTCAATGTATAAATATTTTAAGTGAGTAAAGGATTACTTTACTCAGATACTATCTAAAGCCTGACTTAAATCATCAATCAAATCATCAACATCCTCAAGACCGATAGAAAGTCTGATGAAGTCAGGAGTTACGCCAGTTGCTTCCTGTTCTTCCGGAGACAATTGCTGATGTGTTGTACTTGCAGGGTGAATTGCAAGGCTTTTTGCATCTCCAATATTTGCAAGAATGGAGAATAATTCCAATTTTTCAATGACTTTTCTTCCGGCTTCTTCTCCGCCTTCAACACCAAAGCCTAAAATACCTGCAAAATTGTCCTTCAAGTATTTTTTGTTGATTTCATAGGTAGGATGTGATTCCAATCCAGGGTAGTTTACCCATTTAACTTTAGGATGGGATTCTAAAAATTTAGCTACTTTTAAAGCATTTTCAGAATGTCTTTTTACACGTACATCCAAACTTTCAAGACCTTGCAGGAATAGGAAACTGTGTACAGGAGCCAAAGTTGCACCTAAATCCCTTAAAAGTCTTGCTCTTATTCTTACAGTAAATGCCAAATTGCCTAGTTCAGGAACATCACCAAAAGCATCCCAGAATACCAATCCATGATAGCTTGGATCAGGTTTTGTGAAATTTGCAAACTTGCCGTTTCCCCAATTGAATTTACCTGAATCGACAATGTATCCTCCAACTGCAGTACCGTGACCGCCAACATATTTGGTAGCTGAAGATGCAATGACATCTGCACCATGTTCCAATGGCCTTACAAGACCGACACCAACAGTGTTGTCCACAATCAATGGAATGTCATGTGAATGTGCAATTTCTGCAAGGGCTTCGAAGTCCGGTACGTCCAGTTTTGGATTTCCGATTGATTCCACATAGATTGCTTTAGTTTTTTCATCGATTGCATCTTCAAAAGCCTGCAAGTCCTGTGAGTTTACGAACTTAACTTCCCTTGCCAAGTCCTTGAAAGTGTAATTGAATAGCTGGTAAGTTCCACCATAAAGGTTGTCTGCAGATACAATGTTGTCTCCAGGTTCTGTTACGTTTAAAATTGCATATGAAATTGCTGCAAGACCACTTGATGTAGAAATACCAGAGTTACCTCCTTCGATAGCAGCAATTCTTGCTTCGAATACATCACTGGTTGGGTTTGTAAGTCTGGAATAAATTTGACCAAACTCTTGAAGGGCGAATCTTCTTGCAGCCTCATCTGAGTCTTTAAATACATATGAAGTTGTTTGATAAATCGGAACAGCTTGTGCCCCAGTTACGGGGTCTGGAGTTTGTCCTGCGCGTACACCTAATGTTGCTAAACCATAATTTTTATTAGTCATTAAATATCACCTTTATAAATTTAATTTCAGTAAAATATATCACGTGTTATATTTACTATATAACAATAGTTATTTTTTATATATAAATGTTTTGGTATACCTAAAAAATACCTCAAAAATTAGATTATAACTTGCGTTATACAATTATAACATATGTTATCATAGTATATAAAGGTTATTATTTTAATTAAAAACAATCATTTATCATCTAATTTTTCATTAAGTTTAGCTATTTCCTCTTTCAGTTCCATCAGTTCTTTTTCAGTGACATCCAATTTTGATTTAATCACCTTAAGCTCTTCACTGCCTTCATACAATAATTTTTTATTGAAGTAGGATGCCATTGCGGCAGTAACTGCACTGAAAATCAACACTCCAAAAATGAGAAGAACCAATGTGATCACCTTTCCAAACAGGGAAGTAGGTAAAATATCCCCATATCCCACTGTTGTCAACGTGGATACGACAAACCACAATGAATCAAAAAGGTTGTTCATGCTCGGATCAAACAGGTACAGGCAAAGAGTAAATGAAATGATAACCATTAAAAAAAATGCTCAATATCTCATCCAGATATGTGTCCTTAAGGAATATGCCAATTATTTCAAACAGCTGTGAAAATAATATTAAAATCCTAATGAACTTAAAGAACCTCAATACCAACAATATGCTGGCATCAGCCATAAACGGCAGCATTATCAAGTCAAAAGGTATGGCTGCAACTATCTCTGTCCAATTCTCTTTAAATGACTTGTTTTTATTATCTGCCTTGAAAAATCTAAAGAAAAACTCAAGAAATAAAACGACACATAAACAAGTGTCAAAAATAATTAAGTTATAATAATGATTGAGAGAAAACTCAAAAATTAAGGAGCCTGTTAAAAAAATCACGTCAAGCAATATCCAAATTGACAATCCTATCTCAAATAACTTAATTACTTTTTCATTCATCAATTAATATTATGGAATGATTAATTAAATAATTATTGAATATCGCTTCTAAAAAAAAATAGAATAATTAAAATGAGATAAACTCGTTTTAATCATTGATTTCATAACCTAATGCCTGTAGGTCATTTCTGATTTTATCGGATAAATCGTATTGTTTGTTGGCTCTAAGCTGTGATCTGACTTCAGAAATCACATCAAGCAAATCGTCTGAGCCGGCATTGACCTCTTCAGTTTCAAAGCTGACACCGAAAATATGTGCAGCATCATCTAAAAATGCTTTGATAGCTATCTTATCTTCAACAGATAATGAATCCAAGTCATTTTTGGTATCATTGATTAATCCGAAAATTGCCGCAATGGCCTTTGGAGTGTTGAAGTCATCATCCATGCTGTTGAAGAACTCTTCCTTGTGAGGAGCCAATATTTCGCTTTCGTAAGATTCTTCTCCAACCTCAACATCTAAAAGCTCATAGTATTTTCTGATTCTGTCCAGGCTTCTTTCAGACTGGTGAAGTGAATCCTTGGAAAAGTCAATAGGGCTTCTGTAGTGGGTTGACAAAACAAAGAATCTGAAAGTTTCTGCAGCATAATCCTTAAGCAATTCGCGAATAGTAATAAAGTTGTTTAAGGATTTTGACATTTTTTCTCCGTTGACGTTTAAAAATCCTGTATGCAACCAGAATTTAACCATTGGAGCTTTTCCAGAAACCGCTTCCATTTGAGTAATTTCCGCTTCGTGGTGTGGGAAAATCAAGTCAAGGCCACCACCGTGTGCATCATATTGAGGTCCGAAGTAGTATTCAGTAATTGCAGTGTCCTCAATGTGCCATCCAGGCCTTCCATCTCCCCATGGGGACGGCCAAGTTGGTTCATCTACCCCAACACGTTTTTTCCAAAGCGCAAAGTCCTGAGGGTTTTTCTTTGTGGTTTCAGCAATGTCCCTGTGAGATTCCAATTCTTCGACATTCCTATTGGATAACTTACCGAATTCAGGGAATTTATCTATTTCGAAATAAACACCGTCTTCGGTTTCATAAGCGTAACCCTTATCGATTAATCTTTGAATTTGGTCTAAAATTTCATCAACATGATCTGTTGCTCTTGCAAATAAATTAACGCCGTTGACATTTAATTTATTCATATCTTCAATGTATCTTTTCTCGAATTTACGGGCTAACTCAGATGCAGGAATTCCGCTCTCTTTTGACCTGTTGATGATTTTATCATCGATATCAGTAATATTCTGAATATAGAATACGGCATATCCGCTGTATTCAAGATATCTTTTAATTGTATCAAAAGAAATGTAAGTTCTTCCATGCCCGATGTGAGCATCGTCATAAACGGTTGGACCGCATACAAATAAGTTAACTCTGTTTTTGTTAATAGTTTCAAAAGTTTGTTTACTACGAGTTAATGTAGAATAGACGTCCATAAAAAATAACCTCGCAAAAAAAATAATTATAGATTAAAATAAAGGCAAGTGAGGGATTTGAACCCCCGTATCATGGTCTGCAGCCACGCACCTAAGCCACTCGGTAAACTTGCCATTAAAATTAAAGTATAATAAAATATTGGTAAGCAATAGTTTAAATAGTTTACTATTTTTTCCAATATTTTGCAATTATTCTGCTTGTGAACCTAAACAAGTTTGACAATCGTCTCCAAGTTCTGATTTATCAATATTCAATTGTTTCAAAACATCCATGGTTTTTACGTTTTTGCATATAGTACATGTTCTTGAAATCAAATCAGCTTTTGTAGCTTCTCCTTCGGATAACTCACGTGCAAACTGTTTAATCATAGCGCGGACATCATCATTAAGTTTAATTCCGCTACCACGTTTATCAGTGATATACTGTGATACGGCAGGTTGAGTGATATCCATGAGTTCGGAAACATCTTTCTGTTTCATTCCTAAATTTAAAAGCTCCTTAGCCAATTCAGATCTAATAGCAGGTATTACATACCAAACAACAATTTCACAAGGTGGCTTCATAATTAATCACCATTTTTCTTAAATAAATCACCAAATTCACTTTTATCATCGATTTTTTCTTCTGTTAAACATATTCCATTTTTATCAAGTAAAATTTGAATAAGTTTCTCGTTTTCTTCTATCTGCTTTTCCAAAGACCTGATTGCAGCCGCTACAGGGTCCGGAAGTTTATTATGTTCCAAATCCACAACATGGCTTTGGTTTTTGCATTTAACAATTCTACCAGGTACGCCAACACAAGTTGATTCTGGAGGAACGTCCTTTAAAACGACCGCTCCAGTACCTATTTTGGCATATTCTCCAATGGTAATATTACCCATTACTTTAGCACCTGCGCCAATAACGGCTCCCCTTTCAATAGTAGGGTGTCTTTTGCCCTTACTGGTTGTAGTACCCCCAAGCACAACGCCTTGATAAATCAGCACATCATCGCCGACAATTGTTGTTTCACCAACAACAATACCCATGCCGTGATCTATGAAAACCCTTTTACCAAACTGCGCACCAGGGTGAATTTCAATACCTGTGAGAAAACGAGAGATGGTTGATAATACGCGAGCTAACAATTTTAAAGAGTGATTCCAGAACCAGTGACTGATTCTATGGAACAACAATGCATAAAAACCCGGATAGCATAGAAATATCTCTATTGATGAACGCATCGCAGGGTCCTTTTCTTTAAAAGTGTTGATTTCACTTTTCAAACCATCAAACATTTATTATCTCCAAAGTTACTATAATGTAATATAATATAACATATGGTATATATAGTTATTCTTATTCAAATAACCAGTCTACGGAGAGATAACGTTCACCGTTATCAGGTAAGATTGCTATTATTCTTTTACCTTTATTTTCCTCCTTCTTAGCTAATTCTAAAGCTGCCCAAGTTGCAGCACCTGAAGATATACCTGAAAATATACCCTCTTTTTTAGCAAGGGCAATTAAAGTATTTCCCGCATCTTCATTTGCAACAGGAATAATCTCATCAATTACACTGCCATCATAGATTGAAGGGACAAAACCTGCACCAATACCTTGGATTTTGTGAGGTCCTTTTTCACCTTTACCTAATGTTTGAGAGTCTTTTGGTTCTACTGCAACAATCTTTATACCCGGAACTTCCTCTTTAAGGACTTTACCTATTCCAGTTATTGTTCCTCCGGTTCCTACTCCACCAATAACAATGTCTACTTTTCCATCAGTGTCTCTTAAAATTTCCTGAGCAGTAGTTTCAGCATGGATTTTTACATTAGCAGGGTTGTCGAATTGGCCTAAAATAATTGAATCAGGAGTTTCTTCCTGTAATTGATTAGCTTTTGCAATAGCTCCGCCCATTCCATCTGCACCAGGAGTCAAGACAAGTTCTGCACCCAATACGCTTAAGAACTTCCTTCTTTCAACAGACATGGTTTCAGGCATGGTCAATATCAATTTGTAACCTTTTGCGGCTGCTGCAAATGCAAGGCCAATACCAGTGTTTCCACTGGTAGGTTCGATAATTGTTGCACCAGGCTTGAGAAGACCTTTTTCTTCTGCATCTTCAATCATTGCAACTGCAACACGGTCTTTTACACTTCCTGTTGGGTTGAATGATTCGATTTTCACATCAACTTCAGCTTCTAAGTCTTTTGTCAAATTGTTTAATCTTACGATTGGAGTATTTCCAATAGCATCGGTAATGCTATCCAAAACTCCTCTTTTTAATTTTGGAATATTTGCCATAATTTATTTCTCCTCTATAATTAATTTGTATAAGGCATATTAAAAGGGTTATTTAAAGTTATATAACATGTGTTATTATAACTATTGTTATATAACAATGTTTTACTTTATAAATGTTTTGGTGTAACTAAAAAATTAAATATTTTCCTTGAAATAATCACAGATTTCTGTACATGGACATATTTCACATTGAGGGGAGATTGGCTTGCAGATATTCTGACCGAACTGAACCATCAAATCATTTAATTTTATCCATAAATTCTTAGGGGCGATTTTGCACAATTCAACTTCAGTATCTTCAGGATCTTTTGTATCTACCAGACCTAAACGATTGGAAATCCTGTGAACATGAGTATCTACAGGAATTGCCGGAAGCTCAAAAGCAAATACCATAACACAGTTTGCGGTTTTTCTTCCAACACCCGGTAGCTTAACAAGCTCTTCGACAGTATCCGGAACTTCACCGTCATACTGGTCAATCAGAATCTGTGAAACTTCAACAATCCTTCCTGCCTTGACATTATAAAAACCGGCAGGCCTAATCAATTCCTTTATATCATCGATTGGAGCATCAACGACTTCATAAATGTCTTTATATTTAGAAAACAAGTTATCGGTAGCCTGGTCAGTATTTTCATCACGAGTTCTTTGAGATAGGATGGTCCTGACCAAAACCTTGTATGGGTCATGGTCCAAAAAGGTTCTAATTTCAAAAGTGCTTTCCAAATCCTCTATCAGTTTGATTACCCTTTCCTCTTTATTCATTCTACCAGCTCCAATTCAAATCCAAGTTCCGCCATTGATTCAATGAAATTAGGGAATGACACGTCAAAGACTTCCCCATTTGTAATTTCAATGTCATACTTAAGTCCAATCAAAGAGAATGCCATTGCCAGTCTGTGGTCTCCGTGAGAATCTACAACACCGCCTGTAACACCACCGGTTATGCTCATCCCGTCTTCATATTCAACAAGTTTACATCCTAATTTCTCGAGTTCCCTGCATGTGGTGTCAATCCTATCGGTTTCCTTAACTCTTGCATGACCCACTCCGGTGATATTGGTTGTACCCTCAGCCATGGCGGCAAGAACTGCAACGGTTATCAGCAAATCTGGAGCGTTGGACAAATCAACATCGATAGCTTTCAGCTCACCGTTTGATCCTATTTCAACATAGTCTTCACCACGTATAACTTTGGCCCCCATATCCTGAAGGATATTCAAAATTACCTTATCTCCCTGCTTTGAATCTCTGAAAAGATTCCTGATTTTGGCTTTTCCACCATTTATGGCTATCAATGCAAGAAGATATGATGCTGATGAATAATCTCCTTCCACAGTATAGTCACAGGCAACATAACCCTGTTTCATCACCTTAAATTCGTCGATTCTGCAGCTTTGATGATCCATATCGCAGGTTTCATGCTTCAGATAATAACCCTTTAAAGTTTTTGCACCAAATTTCTTCATGATATCCAAAGTCATATTAACGTAAGGCCTTGATTTGAATTCAGGCAAAACATATAATGTAACTCCTTGTTCAGACAAGGGAGATGATATCAAAATTGAAGAAATGAACTGTGAACTGACGTTTCCATAAATATTGGTTTCACCACCGAGGTACCCTGGTTTAATTAATATCGGTGCCTTTTCATTGTCATTAAGGGATTTCGTTTCAATTCCCAAAGACCATAAAGCATCCATCAGCAAACCCATCGGACGGGTTTGCAGGGACTCGTCTCCAGTCAATATAACTTCATTGTCGCTTAAGGCAGATACGGAAGTCATCAGTCTCAAGGTAGTTCCGGAATTGGCTAAATCTATCGGCTCCGATGAGGAATTATGAAGCTTGCCACCAGTACCTACAACTTCCAGACAATCATCCTTTTTTGTTATTTCAGCACCCAATGCTTTGCAAACCCTGATTGAAGATAATGTATCTTCTGAATAAAGCATATCATATAATCTGGATGTGCCTTTGGAAAGTGATGCTAAAATAACCGCTCTATGAGAATAGCTTTTGGAAGGGGGTGCCTTTACGACTCCGCCAATTTCTGAAATATTTTTTACCTTAAGAATCATTTTATCAATAAATATTTTTAATTTAATTTAATAATATAGTTAACTATGAAAGAAATAGAAAAAATGCAGGCTGGACTCGAATACTGCTATGACGATGAAGAAATATCTTTAATGAAATTACGTGCAATCGAAAATGCCAACATTTTCAATTCCCTTGATGAGGATGACTTGGACAAGCAGCATGAAGTGTTAACAGAAATTTTGGGTTCTGTAGGTGAAAAAGTTTGGATTGCAAAGAGATTCTGTTTCGACAACGGCAAAAACATTTTCATCGGCAGCAATTTTACAGCAAACTTTAATTTGACCATACTGGATATCAAAGAAGTATGGATTGGAGACAATGTAATGATTGGTCCGAATACAACCATAACAACCGTTGGCCATCCTTTATCCCCTAAAAAAAGACGTGAACATTTAGGGCAGGCATCTGAAATCCGAATCGGCAATGACGTATGGTTAGGTGCCAACGTTACAATTCTTCCGGGCGTGACCATCGGCAATAATGTGGTTGTCGGTGCCGGAGCAGTGGTCACTAAAGACATTCCAGACAATTCACTTGCACTTGGAGTTCCCGCAAGAGTTGTCAAAAAAATTGAAAATGACATTGACCAAGTTTAGCATCATTGTTCTGTAGTTTATTTTACCATGTTTTTCACCAATTATTGGCAAATATTGTATACAATGCATGAGGACTTCTTTTTCAGTGAACATAATAAAAAAAATTATGTAATGCCCTTCAAACAAGTGAAATTAAAACAAGAATGGTTAAATTAATATAATATTTAACTGAAAAATATTATTATAATAATTAATAGTAAATGAATATTTTTCTTTTTCAAAGCTGGGCATTTTGGAAAAAGGATGCTTGAAAATATTTCTTTTACTTTTTTAATGAAGCTGGAGTGATAATGTGGGTAGTAAAGACATAGGCAATATTGTCGAGATAATGAAAAATGATTTCAAATCAGCATTTTCAAACCCTATTGTAACCATCGTATTAATTGCAATAATTATTCTCCCATCCCTTTATGCTCTTTTAAACATACAAGCGTGTTGGGATCCTTACGGAAATACAGGAAACGTGGAATTTGCAATAGCTAATCTTGATAATGGTACCTCTTTCGAAGGAAATACTCTAAATGTTGGAAATGAACTTGTTAAAGAACTTAAAAATAATGATAAATTCAAATGGACATTTGTTACAGAAGACGAACTGCGGGACGGCGTTTATAGTGGAAAGTATTATGCAGGTATCATAATACCCAAAAATCTGAGCAGCAATATTATTTCGATTACTACGGATGACCCTCAACAGGCAAAATTGGAATATGTTGTAAACGTCAAATCCAATCCAGTAGCTACCAAACTGACTGATACTGGTGCAAATACCGTTTATACTACATTAAATGCTAAAATTATCGAAATCATCAACCTTGCCGCATATGGAAAACTTGGAGAATTACAGGAAGGTCTTGCCGCTGGTGCAAGTCAGTTAGCAGGCGGTGGAGCCCAACTTCAAGCCGGGGCATCACAAGTATCCTCTGGTGCCGGTCAAGTGTCATCAGGTGCCGGTCAGGTTGCAGACGGTTCAAGCCAGGTTAAAGATGCTGCAGGCCAGGTTCAACAAGGCGCATCAACAGTAAGCGAAAGTGCGAGCCAGGTTCAACAAGGCGCATCAACAGTTAGCGGAGGCGCCAGCCAAATTCAACAAGGTTCCAATGACGTCAAACAAGGAGCAAACCAAGTCCAACAAGGTTCTGAAGAATTAGATTCAGCTGTAGATCCATCCTTAATACCTGAAGGACCTGTAAAACAGTATGTGGAAAGCAGTTCTGAGCTTGCAAAAGGTACCAACAAATTAGCAGACGGATCAGTCAAGTTAGCAGATGGGTCCGTCCAATTAGCAGACGGATCAGTCAGACTAGCAGATGGTTCAGTTAGACTAGCAGACGGATCAGTCAGACTAGCAAATGGTTCAATTCAATTGGCCGACGGATCTATCCAATTGGCCGATGGGTCCC
>NZ_CAMVEE010000013.1 GCF_947166415.1 uncultured Methanobrevibacter sp.
TCAATGCAAAATTCGGTGCAATTCAGATGGCATCTTCAAATGAAATAAACCTCAAGGATTGTTTGATTGAAAATGTTACTGGTTCCACAAGCGGAAATGGTGCAATCGTATACATGTCCGGCAGCGGAAAATACAACATGGATGGTGTAGTTATTAATAATGTTAGCATGGGTGATATTTCAGGTGATTATTCATTCATGAGGGATGTCATTTATGTATATTCATCTACTGCAACAGTAACTTTAACCAATTCCAAAATAACAAATGCTCATGGTCCAATGCAAGCTATCATTGAAAACAAAGCAACAATGACATTGGAAAATGTTACAATCATCAATAATATAATCGGTGTAACAAAAGCTGGCGGCCAAGGAACAGCTATATTATACAACGGTGTTAGAGCTACAAAATTAAATGCAAGTCAATGTTTGATTGCCAATAACGAATTTGAAATTGAAAGCGGTGTTGTACTCTATGAATACAGCAGTGCAAATGACTTCAATGTAGAATATTGTGCTATCTATAACAATACTGGAAGCACAACTCTTGTTGGAGGAACTACATCTAAAATTGTAGCGGATTATAACTACTGGGGTAGCAATGATGCACCAACAGGTGTAACAGTTAACAACTGGGTAATTGAAAACAATGGAGTATACACATTAAACAATGGCGATGCATTAGCCAAAGATATACCTGTTTTAATCGAAGAGCCTGAGCAACCTGTTATCACTACAGATGCAATCTATGTTGCAGTCGATGGTAATGATAATAACACTGGTGCTGCCGATGCTCCTGTTGCAACTATTGCAAAAGCTGTTGAGTTAGCCAAAAACACTACTTCAGGCCAAATCATAATCACTGAAGGAACATACAGTGAAAATGGAATAACAATTGACGGAGAAACTCCAATCACTATCATTGGACAAGGCAATGTTGTAATCGACAATAGCGCTTTGGGAACAACCAACGTATTTACCGTAACCACAACCAATGCAACTTTCAAAAACATCAGGTTTACAAATATCAAAAAGTCTCATGGAGCAGCAATTTACGTCAAAGGCCAGTCAAAAACCAATTTGCTTGATGCAAATGTGCTTATTGAAGACTGCATTTTTGACAATATTACTGCAAACCGTGGAGTAATATATGCGTACTATACAAAAGGCAACATTTCAATAAGCAACTGCACATTCACAAATATCGAAGCGACATGGGGTGCAGTATGTGCTTATCAATCTGCATATGATGGCGGACTTAACTTAGTAATCAGTGAATCTACTTTTGCAAACAACCATGCTAACAATGCAGGAGCATTATATATTCAAGCTTCAAGGTTAACCGTAACAGATTCAGATTTCAATAACAATTCCGCTGAGCAAAGCCCTGGTGTAATTTACTTAACAAATACTAGTGCTACTTTTGATAATTGTAGAATATGCAATAACCATGCTTTAAGAACTGCTACTGTCATGTCAGTAAATGCAGGAATAGTCAGCAGCAATCCTACTGTTTTAAAAGCTTCTGATGTTATAATAACCAATTGTATCATTGAAAACAACACTGCGGATGAAGCAGGCGCTGCTGCAATTTATTTAGAAAACTCTAATTTGGATATTTCCTACTCTTCAATAGTAAATGAATTGAATATTAAAAACACAGTTACTGCAACTTACGGTACAGAACAACCTGGTAACGTAACTGCAAACAATAACTGGTGGGGAACCAACAATCCATTAGGCACAATTGATGGAATAAATATCGCATTGGATAAATGGGTTATCTTAAATGTTGAGGCAAACGCAACCGAAGTTCAACCGGGTGATGCCGTAGCAATAACCGTTGACTTCAATCATGTAAACACTACTTCCGGTGAAATTGAAGAATTGACTGGTGGTGCAATTCCTAAAACTTATGATGTGAGCTTAACAAGCACAAGCGGCACAATTACACCTGCAACTTTGGAAATTGCAAATGGCGCTACCAAATCCGCAATCTATAATGTTGCAGATATTGACGCTGTCATTTCCATTGCATGTCAAAATGCCGTTATTAACATGAGCTTTGCTCCTGCAGCGGAACCATACTATGGTATCATCTATGTTTCAAAATCAGGTGATGATGCAAACAACGGTTCTGCAGAAGCACCTGTAGCCACAATAGCTAAAGCTATTGAACTTGCTTTAGTTGAAGGAGGATCCGGCCAAATCATAGTAAGTGAAGGAACTTACACAGGATATGACTACCATGTTAATGGTGATTTAACAATTACAGGTGTCGGAAACGTAATCCTTGACGGTGAAAACCAAGGAAGATTGTTCTACATGAATTATGGTGATGCTGCTAATAAGATAGCAATAGCTAATTTGACTGTAACCGGTGTAAAACATAATTACGGTGCTTTCGTATACAGTTTAGCTAATGAATTGATTATTGACAATGTTACTGTAATAAATAATGAAGGTATTGGAAGCCTCATCAAAAACAACGGTAAAATGACAATTAAGGATTCTACTTTCCGAAACATGACCAGTGGAACATTGATTGACATTTCAGGAAACGGAGATATTTTAATCAACAATACAGTTATTGAAAATATCACTGTAGATACATCAGGCACAAGCAATTATGGAATCATTTATGCCGGCGGTAGAGGAACTTTAACCATAGAATCTTCTAAATTCAACGACAACACTGTAAGACAAAGCGTAATCAGAGATTCCGGTTATACTAATATCGCAATTAAACAATCAGAATTTATCAATAACCATATGGCTGGTTCATACGCTGATGGTGGAGTGGTTTATTCAAATAATGTTTTAACAGTTGAGGAATCTAAATTCATCAACAACGATGCTTGCGGCAATGGTGGAGCCATCTCTGTCGGTTCACGTGGTGATGCTACAATCACCAAATCAGTATTCATTAACAATTCCGCAGCATCCGGTAAAAAAGGTAATGCGATTTTCAATGGCAATAAACTTTCTATAACATACTCAGTATTATTGTCAAATGAAACCGGAGCTGTCATTTACCATGATGGTGAATACGTATTGAATGCCCTATACAACTGGTGGGGAACTAACGACAACCCACAAAGTTTAATTGGCGTAGGTACTTACGAAAACGATTGGGGAGACGATGTGGACTGTGAATTTGATGCATCTAAATGGGTCATCATGACAGTTTCTAACAATGCTACCTCCGACATCAGCATTGGCGATAAAGTGGCATTCACTGTTGACTTCACTCACTACACTGACACAACAGCTACTGTTTATGATTTAGCTGACAGTATTCCTGAAGTTGATGTGAGCGCAAGCGCTTTAAAAGGTGAAATGGATAAACAAGTAGTTACCACACAAAACAATGTTGCAAACTTTGTTTACACTGCATCAGATAGTGGAAATGATACTGTAACCATTGCTTCTGCAAATGCGGTCAATGAAACTGAAATAAATGTAAAAGAACCTGTTGTAATTGATGTGATATATGTATCAATGTCCGGTGATGACAACAACAACGGATCACAATCAGCTCCAGTAGCAACAATTGCAAAAGCTATTGAACTTGCTCAATTCGGCAAAATAGTTATATTGAACGGTAATTATGTGATTGGCTCAACATTAGTGGTCGATAAGGATTTAGATATTGAAGGTAGAGGAACCGTAACAATCGACGGTAACCAATTAGGAATTTTAGAAAACAGCGCTAACCTTAATTTAACTAATATTATATTTACAAATGCTAAATTATCCACAGGTGCTGTCATTAAAGATAGTGGTAATACAACTATCAATGGTTGTACATTCTATTCATGTGTCACAACTGGTGGATCATCTGCAGGTCCTATAAATAACATGAAAGGCACTATGACCATTAACAATTCTAAATTCTATCAAAATAAAGGAGCTAGGGGTGTTGTAGCTTCCCAACAAGGTACCAGATTAATCATTAATAATTCTGAATTCTATGATAATGACTGTACTTCAATTACCAATTGTTATGGTATTGTTTATTCAACATCAGCCGAAACCACTGTTGAAAACACAGTATTCAGAAACAACAAAGTAAAACAAGGTGCAGGTATATGGGCTTCCAGATCTACTTCCGCAACAGTCGGAAGCTTGGATGTTATCAACTGTACCTTTGAAAATAACATTGCTAATGTCGGTACTGGAGGAGCTGTTTTTGGATCAGGTTCAGTAAGAGTAAACATTGAAAAATCCACTTTCATCAACAATACTGCTATAAAAAGCGCTAGCGGTGTTGGTGGAAACGGTGGAGCAATCTATTCAACAGGTACTTCTAAATTCACTGTAATTGATTCAGTATTTATTGACAATGCTGGCGATGCAGATGCAGGAGTATATGCAGATGGAGATGCATTTGAAATTTCCAACTCAGTTATTTTAGCTAAAGCAAATGATACCAATTTCGCTTTAAATAAAGTAGGTGCAACTGTAACAGCTAATGACAACTTCTGGGGAGACAACACTAAAGCAAACACCAATGCAAACGTTGCAAGATGGGTAATAATGAATGCAACCTACACTGCTTCCGATGATGAAGTTTTAACAATTACAGCTGCATTCGATAAAACCAATTCAACCGGCGGTGAAATTGCAGACTATGCAGGTAAATTGCCTGACGGATTTACTGTAGCATTCACTTCATCCACTGGTTTATTGAATGAAAATGTTGTCGTATCTAACGGTCAAGCAACAACCATTTATACCCGTGATGAAGATGACAGTTACATCAGTGTTAAAGCTGGAAATGCTGAAGTCCTTTTCGAATTCGCAGTATTGCCTGATGTAGTATATGTATCAACTTCAGGTAGTGACGATAATACAGGTTATGAAGATTCACCTGTAGCAACTCTTGCAAAAGCTCTTGAATTGGCTAAAAAAGGTCAAATTGTGATTTTAGAAGGAACTTACACTACTGGCAATTTAGGAATGGTAATGGATGGTGACTTGAACATTACCGGTGTTGGAAAAGTCATAATCGATGCTCAAAACAATAACAGAATCCTTTATGTTGGACAAGATGCAAATGTAGTTCTTAAAAACCTGATTTTGGTTAACGGATATGGAGACACAGAAAGTGGAGCATTGCTAGGCAACTCTAATGAATTAACCTTAATCAACTGTACTCTTGCAAACTCAAGTGCTGGCGATAACAATGGTGGAGCAATCTTCAATGTTGGTAAATTAACAATAATCAACTCAACCATTGCAAACAACACTGCTAAAACCGGTGGGGCAATCTTTACTCAAGATACAATGGCTAAAGGTGCAACAATTACAATAATCAATTCTGTTATAGCAAACAACACTGCAACAGGTAATGATAATAACGGTGGTGGAGCAATATTCGCTCAGCAAATAGCTGGAATGACTATTGAAAATACCACTTTCGAAAACAACAAAGCATTAACCGATTCATCTGGTGGAGCAATATTCATTTCACATTCCGAAGCTAGCTTAAAGATTTCTGGCTCAGAATTCATTGCAAACCACGCTAACGGCAAAACCGATGTTGGCGGTGGAGCTATTTACATGGTTGGTACTTCAAACTATGAAAGAAAAGGTACTTTGACCATTACTAACACTTTATTTGAAGACAACACTGCTGACTATAACGGTGGAGCAATTTATGCAAGAGCTACAACAGTAAACATTGCAAACTCAGTATTGATTAACAATACCGATGCAAACGGATTAGCTATCTACGGATATAAAACAGAACAAGTTTCACCAAAAATCACCGCTAACGACAATTGGTGGGGATCCAATGATAATCCATCTGATTTGGTTGGTGGAAACGGTTACAAACCTACAGTTTCAAGATGGGCTGTTTTAACAATTACCAATGATACTCCAATCAGTGCAGGAAACACTGTAAGATTAACAGTTAGCATTAACACCTACACTACTGGAACTGAAAACGGTACTTTAGCAAGCCCAATCAATGTGGCTAGAAGCGTAACCATCAAAACAACCTCCGGAAATATTGAAGGATTATTGGAAAACGGTGAATTTACAACCGATTATACTGTTCCTAGCGGATTGAAAATCATTTCAGCATCCGTTGATAATGAAAATGTTGTATTGTTTGTAATCACTAGTGAAACAACTGTTGAAGTGGATGACATTGTTGCTGATAAAGGTGACAACGTAGAAGTAACCGTAAATGTCAAAACAGATGACGGAACCATTATAAACATTGGTAATGTCGAATTGTACTTCGGTGATGATTTGATTGCAACAGTCCCTGTAATCAATGGCGTTGCAAACACAACTGTAATGATTACTAAAGACATTGGTAACTACACAATCACTGCAAAATACATTGACTTGACTGAAGAATTTGCTAACAACGAATCAACTGCAACATTAAGCGTTGTTGGAATTAACAATATAGTAACTCCAGAAAACTTCAATAACTTCTTCGACGAAAATGGTGTTTTAAAATCTGACGTTCCTTTCGATGAATTAGTATTCGATGGAGAATTCAAAGATTTAGGCACACTTACAATTAATAAGGCTATTAACATCACTGGAGATGTTGCTGTATTCAACAACACTGCTTTAAAAATCACTGCAAACAATGTAAAAGTATCCAATATGGAATTTGTCGCTGACAAATTGTTCGATGATAAAGCCGTAATATATGTGACCGGTAAAGATGTCGTATTGGAAAACAACACTATCGATTATGACGCTCCAAATACTGGAGATGCATACGCAGTTTATGCTGATTCCGCAGACGGATTAAACATGGTCGATAATAAAATATTCTTCGACGGCAAATTAGGTGAAGATACAAAAACAATTGCAGTATACGCTATCGATTCAGACAATATGGTTGTTAAAGACAACATAATCGACAGCACTGTCCCTTCCGTTGCAGTGGGATACGGTCCTGCACCTGACTATGCTCCTACAATAATGTCTGCCGGAGCTATCTTCGAAGGATGCAAAAATCTCACATTTGAAGACAATACCGTTTCTGTAGACTATAACCAATCTGCAGGTTACAGTGACACACTTTATGGTGTTAAAGTCATCGGCGGTGACGATTCAAAAATAATTGGAAATGACATTGAACTCAATGGCCATGCATACGCATATGCCGTTTCAGTAGATGGTGAAAACTTAACCATTTCCGACAACACTATTGAATCAAATTCAGATGACGCATACGCAGCAGGTTTAGCAATCGAAAAAGATTCCACAGGAAATGTGGAAAACAACGATATTAGCGCTACTGCAAATGACGTATCATACGGTGTTTATGCTGACGATTGGGGAATGGGAAGCAACTTAACATTCAACAACAACAATGTCTCAGCCGAATCTAACACTGCATACGGTATGTCAGTAAATGCTGGTGAAACTGTTATTTCAAATAACAATGTCTCAACAAAAGCTAATTACACTACTGGTGTGGCAGTTAAAGCCAATGCAACAATAACCAACAACACAATTGCAGTAAACGGATCCAATGTTGGTAATTCAACCGATTCATATCCAATGGCTCCTGTACAGACCACAGGTATCTATGCTCAAGACTCTAATGTGACAATTACCAACAACGATGTTTCATCCACCGGAAATAAAACTGTAGACCTGTCAAACGTAAATGCTACAGTAAAAGACAACAAACTTAAAGCGAATGGAACTAAAGGAGATGCAAGTATTACCGCAAACAATTCAACAGTTATTGCAGACAATAACGCATCATCCGAAGATCCTGTTCCTGTAATTCAGATTGTCGCAGCAAGCAAAAACGTTCTTTACAGCAGCATTTACAAAGTACGCATAACATCAGACGGCAAATCTATTGGTGCTGGAAAAGTCGTTTCAATTACTATAGCTGGAAAAACAGTTAAAGTAAAAACCAATAAAAACGGTTATGCTTCCATTAAAATGCTGTACAAACCAGGCAAGTATTCAGTTAAAGTGGCATATGGAAATCTTAAGAAAACCGTAAAACTCAACGTCAAAAGCATTATTGTTGCCAAAAACATATTTGGTAAAAAATCTGCTAGCTTTAATAAGATTACCGTTTCATTGAGAAAGGTAGGTGGCGAATATATCAAAGGCAAATACGTATCTATCAAATTCAATGGAAGGACATTTAAAGTTAAAACAAACAGCAAAGGCGTAGGTGTTTTCAAACTTAATAAGAATCTTTTCGCTAAACTTCCAGTTGGTAAAAAGTACTCTTATAAAGTCATTTACGGAAAAGACAGTGTAATGAAAACAATTAACATTAGAAAATAGAGATTAATTTCTCTATTCTTTTTTTTATTTTTTGGAATAACTAAATTAATATTGCTATTTTTTGGAATAACTAAATAAATATTTTTGTTTAACCTAAAAAAGATAGTATAAGGGAATAATTTAAATATTATGAATAATAATATATTTTTAAGTTGATTTAAGTGATTTTAAATGGATAACATAAAATTTTTGCATAGGAACGACGGCAACCAGAAGGTATACCTAAGTGAAAGTGCATTGGATGTGGCAGATATTCTGAAGGAAAATTACGGTTATGTCTATGATTCAATGGCTGAAGAGAATTTTATTTTGAAGTCCCCACAATGCAATCTATTTAAGGAACTGGTTTATGACAATAAGGTAGTGGGATTCTGTTCCTATGACCATTCAAGGGAATTCCTGACTGCAGCATTGAACAATATCTACATCCTGCCGGAGTTTCGTGGAAATGGAATATTTTTAAATGAATTGGAAAAGACAATGAGCGAACACAATAAGCCGAGCATTGTCGAGCCAACAAGACGGGTAGTAGAAATTCTGATAAAGTACGGTTTTGCTGAAATGATTTTTGAGAATGTGGCTGCAAGTTCCATTGAATTTATTGTGCCCGGTGAACATGTGCTGTCAAATGTGGACTATAATAATTCTGAAGAGTTGTCTACTCATTTTTATGACCTGAATTTATGCGCATGCATTCATTTCCTTGATTTAAATGAGTCATCAATTGCATATAGCGCGCCATTGAACTATGACATTATTCATTATGATTGTAACGAGTATAGAATGGAGCTTGATGATGACTATTTTTCAAATCTGAAAAATGAGTTTCTGGCAAATGAGGATAAAATCAAAAGGACAATCACTGCTTTGGAAAGATCATTGCCCATTAAAAAATACACGCTGGAAGATATAATCGGTGAAGAGGACAATCTATCCCAATATATAGAATCGTTAATCGATGATGCGCATATTACTTATGCAGATGCTTTGAAAATCAGGGAACAAATGAAAAAGGAGTACGAGGAAGGCATGATTCTGGATGAATCATTGCTGATAAGATTGGCTTATCTTTTTGAAAAGAATCCTCATCCGACAATCAAATCACACTCTGAAACTTGTCCCTACTGTGAAATGCCGATAGACAGCCATGACAAGTTTTGCCATTTTTGCGGAATCAACTTGAAAAAATACGGTCTTTAGAAATAGCCTTCATCTTCACAAAGATGCCTGTATGTGCAGTACCTGCATAGAAACTGCTCTCTTTTTGGAAAGTTCTCGTTGTTGATTTCATTGCGGACATGGTGAAGCGTATTAATCGCGTCACTTATTTCGGAATTCAACAGGTGTTTTCTTTTATTGTCTCCGTTGCAAACGTCCAGCAATCTCAATCTGCCATTTTTGGTAAAGAATACTCCGACGGCAGAAACCTTTCTATTGTAGACATTTTCGACAAGCAACTTATAGTAGCATAACTCCAGCCGGTACTTGGAAAATGAACTTGATTTGCTGGTTTTATAGTCGATGACCACCAGTTCGTCGTTTTCATCTTCAAGGATGATGTCTGTAATTCCTGAAAACCTGTTTTCCTCATCAAGCAGATATTCCTCATTGGAAAATAGCTTATAATCGTTTTCAACGAAAATCTCATCAAAAAAAGTGCTTAGATTCTCGATGTGGTCAGTTAGGTCATATCCGATATCCAAATCATGAGCAATTTTGAGAAGTTCATTGCGAGTATCTATTTGTGATATGTCATCGCCGAATTTGTTTGTGAACTTTTCAGCTATCAAATGAACATCAGATCCCAATGCCATGTATTTGTTTTCAGGAACTTCAATCTCATCGATGTATTGGAATTTGAATTCGCGGGGGCATTTGAGATAAGAATTTACTTTTGATTTGGATAATTTCATGGTTCTATATAAGATTTTAATAATATTTAAATAATTTTTGAAATAAACTATCTATAACTAATATTTGGAGAGAAAAATAAATGAAAATTGTAGCACTTCAAGCAAGCCCACGTAAAGGCGGAAATTGTGACGTATTGATGGATGAAATGATTAAGGGAATTGAAGAAAACGGCGGAGAAGTAGTAAAATACTATCTTGAAAACGAAGAAATCGCTCCATGCAAAGCATGCATGTACTGTGCAGAACATCCTGAATGTGTACGTGCAGATGACGGAAACAAGATTCTTGATGAATTGGTTGCCGCTGACGGTGTGATATTTGCAACTCCTATTTATTACGGCCAAATGTCTGCACAAGGTAAACTAATCATTGACCGTTTCTACAGCATCGGTCAAAACCCAGACAAAAGCTTATCAGGTAAAGCAGCATTGATATTTACCGAAAACCAACCTGAAGGAACATATGAAAACTACATTGAGCTTACAAAATTCTCACCATTCACATTCATGGGTTATGAAGTCATAGGCCATGTTGATGCAGGCAGTGCTGGTCCTGCGGGAATTGTAGCTGAAGAGCAAGAAGACAAATTAAAAGAAGCATATGAACTTGGTAAAAAGTTTTAAGTTAAATTAAAACTTTTTTCTTTTTTTTTAGGATGAGAAATATGGGTTTACTTTCATTTTTAAAAAGAGATAAAAAGGATAAGGCAACAGAAGAGGAAGAATCACACATTTTTATCAACACCGATGATTGCGGAGGCTGTGAAAAATGTGTCATTGCATGTCCTAACAATGTTCTGATTATTGATGACGGCACATCATCCGTTAATAACTCATTCGGATGCAAAAGATGCAAAGTCTGTGTCGCAATCTGTCCAAATGACTGCATTGAAGTCAATTAATTTTTTAAATTATAAAACCGGTGATTTGATGAGTGATTTATGGGGCATGGCCGTAAGGGGAATCTATGAAGTCGACGGAAGGATTTTGCTTTTAAAGGTCAGATCAAAATCAAAGCATGATGCCAATAGATGGGAAATTCCAGGCGGCAAAGTCAAAAAAGGGGAATTCTTTGATGAAGCTCTAAGAAGAGAGTTTTTAGAAGAAACAGGTCTTAAAATCGTCATTGACTCTCATTATAAGACAATCCAGAACGATTATGTTGCATGCAAAACAAACGAAGAAATCAAGTCAATCCAGGTAATCATGAAAGTCAGCGTTGACAGCGACAGCGTAAACATCAGCGAAGAGCACGATGACTATAGATGGTTCACTAGAGATGAGATAAAGCAACTGTTCAACGATGGACTGTTAAGCAAAGCTGCAAAAAGTGCATTTTGCGAATAGCTATTTTTTTTACTTTAAATAGGAAAATTTAAAATTTTTATTGTAGTTTATCCTATATATTATTATGAAGCAATCAAAAAGAGTTTTTTATTTCGATGCATTACGGGCTATGGCGATAATTGGTATTGTTTTCTGCCATGCAGCCATCACATTTGTTGTAACCGGAATTAATAATAGTGATTTTTATATATCTGCATTTTTTGATTGTTTTAGGGATTTTTCAATTCCTATTTTTGTAATGCTTAGTGGAGCATTGCTTTTGAATAAAAATGATTCTTTAAAGAAATTTTTCAAAAAGAGACTTTCAAGATTGTTCATACCATTCTTATTTTGGGTTTTGGTTTATATCGCATATTCTGCAGTATACATCAAACACGGATTTTATTTGAATTATGCGATTGATGTATTTTTCGGCACTTCATCAACATTTGGAGTCATATTCTGGTTCATTTGGATGATAATTATTGTTTATGTTGGAATTTTCATAATCAATAAGATTAACCATTTCGGATGCAGTAAAACGGATGGTTTT
The DNA here is from genome assembly GCF_947166415.1 of uncultured Methanobrevibacter sp. Classification (GTDB taxonomy): domain Archaea; phylum Methanobacteriota; class Methanobacteria; order Methanobacteriales; family Methanobacteriaceae; genus Methanocatella. The sequence continues at coordinate 12,086 of NZ_CAMVEE010000013.1, forward strand.
GATAAAAGATTATTTACCGTTTTGGCCATGTTATCTGTGGCGTATATAGCAATGGTTCATTTTTGTCTGTTTGATCCTTACAAATCCAAGCTGACCTATTTCATTTCATTCATGTCCTATATTTTCATAGGATACTATCTTGCCAATAATGATTTTGTGGGTGAAAGATTGGGAAGGGATGCCATGATTATTTTAACATTGATTTTATCCGTATCCCTGTACTTCTACTATATCTTCGGCTATGTTGTTCCAGTATCAGTTTCAACAAATCATTTTTCATATTTGGGCTATTTCAATCTATTGATCTTGGCAATGTCTTCAAGTATTTTCCTTTTGTTCAAATATCTGGACAGGACAAGTCTTTCTGGTAAAATTCAAGATGGGTCTTGGGCAAAACCAATCAATTTGATAAGCAAGTATAGTTTCGGAATTTATCTCTCACACTATATGATATTGTCATTTTTAAAAATGAATCTGATAAAATATGTTGATTTCACTCATCAGAGCCCTCTGTTTTGGATTCCTTTTTTTGTAATAATCACCACTGTACTGTCCTTGGCGATATTGCAAATATTAAGTAAAATTCCTTATATCGGTGATGTTGCAGGTAGGGGTTAAAAAAAATAGAAAAATTATAGGTTTAATTCGTTTGCACCTATAACCTGAATTTTCATATCTTCAACAAAGTCTTTGCTTTCAATACCAAATTGCTGGAAATGTGGTGATCCCATATGTTTTTGAAGGTCTTCTAATGATTTCCATTTTTCAATAAATGTTAATGTGTTGTCATTTATTGATTTCAGTAACTGGTAGTCAATATTTCCTTCTTCAGCAAGGGTATTTTCAATTAAATCATCTGCCAAATCTATGATTGTATCTTTACAGCCTTCTTTAGGATATACTTTTGCAAGAACTACTATGAAATCCATTTATACAACTCCCATTATTGGTTGAAATTAGTTTATTTTTAATAATACTTATTTATTTTGTATTGTATGAATTAGATGACATGGTATTCATGAGTAGGTTTATAATGTTAATTTTATAAAATAAAAATCATGTTTAAGAAATCCTTGTTTTTATTTGTTTTGATTGTTTTTTTATCCGTTGGATGTGTTGCTGCAAGCGATTCAATCTCTGCAAATTCAACAACATATGGGGATATGGATTTTTTAAGTACAGATATAAATGAAAGTGATTCTATAGAATATATTGGGGAGGATATGGTTTCAGATGGCGGTTCTCCATCACACACATCCATTTCCAATTCGCCAAATGATTCTCTTAAGGAATCAGACGACACAAGGGAATCCACATTCCTTTCGCTAAAATCCCAAAAAATTAAGACTGAAGGTATAATAGAGGTTTGCATGACAGATTCCAAAGGCAATGCGGTGAAAAATAGGAATGTCACATTGCTGTTCAACAATGCAAATCATACAGTTTCCACAGATAAGTATGGAATCGCATCATTGAAGATAGGTAAGCTTCCCTCAAAGGCATATGAACTGACCGCCACATTTTTGGGAGATGATGATTTTTCTATGTCAAATAAGACCTTCAAGTTCTTCCTATATAAGAAGGACACCAAACTTATCCATATTTCAAATCAAATCATTAAGGGGGATAACCTGTATGCCTCATTGTTCGATGAGGATGGCCGTGCAGTATCAGGAAAAAAGATTACAATAAGGATAGCCGGTAAGAATTATAAGAGGACAACCTCCAAAAGCGGTCAAATCGCCTTTAGGATAAATCTGAAACCGATGTCCTATGCCATGATTATTAAATTTGCAGAGGATTCTTATTACAATGCCATCTCAAAGAATATGCGCATATATATAGAAAAGGAAAGGGCAATCAAGATAGGTAATTCAAAGTTGCTTACAGGCGGATTCTTGAAGATATATCTTAAGGGTCCAGACATTTCCAAAAAGACCTTGAAAATAGTGATAGGAAACAAGGAATTCACAAAAACGACTAATTTTGAGGGTTGGATAGTAATCAAGCCCAACATGAAAGCGGGAAATTATTGGATTGGTGTCAAGAATGGCAAATATCAGGTTTTTAAAAAGGTGAGCTGCATTGAAGGAAGTCCAAAGGACCCAAATTACTATAAGATTCCTTTGGTAAATGGAAAGCCTGATTTGGATGTAATGCCTGCAGATTATGTATGGGGTGATGGCGTAGCATCATACACATTGACCAAATCACAGTATCTTGAAGTGATGAAAAGGGACAGTCATTGTCTTTTTTTAAAGAATAAACTGACCAAATATGTATTTTTCAAAACCAAAAGCTATCAGAAAACAAATCATGTGTTGATTCGTGAGAAATGGAATGTCATCGAAAAGGAAGTCAACAAAAAGTTAGTAAGTGCAAATAGACATGGATACTGGCCTGGTCAGGTCAGCGTTAATCTGAGGGGCAAGTCATACACCTATCCTGAAGTGAGGGACCCTCAGGATACGGACTACACCTGCGGTCCGACATCATGTAGCATGTGCAGCCAGGTATTAAAAAACTACTATTGTGAAAGTTATCTGGCGAAATTGTCAGGAACAGTCCCCTATGATGGGACAGCATGCTCAGGAATGGTAAGTGCAATGGAAAAACTCAATTTCAAATGCACCTACTTCTATAGGAGCTCATTTTTGGATTCCGTAAATGAACTCAGGAAAGGTGGATGCGCTGTCGTGTTCCATACCAAAAACCATTATGTTGCTCTTCTGGACATTTCAACTGATGGCAGGTACTTTTTAGTGAGCAATTCCTATGGGTCATTTTATAATATCCCTTCTAAATGGCTGAGCTGTAGCTACATGAAAACAAGATACTATAAGAATTATGATGACGGGCTGATTGTCAGGTTGAATTATCAGCTATCAGATGCGATGAAAAAGCATATTGACTGTTATTATGCAAGTATGGGCTCAAATTGGGCAGTTCATAATACTCATGAAGTAGTCAGTTGAATACTTTTTATAGAATAATATACAATATATTAACATGGTAAAGGTAAGTATTTTAGGATCAACTGGTATTATAGGAAAGCATGTTGCATTTACATTGGCAAGAGCAGATACCGTTGATGAAATAGTTTTATTTGCAAGAGCCCAGAGCGTCGATAAAGCTAGAGGAGAAACATTTGATATGTATGACGCTTTGGCAGCTGAAGACATTGACTGTAAGCTAACTCCGTCTTCAGATTATGAAGATTTGAAAGGTTCATCTATCGCACTGATTACAGCTGGAATTCCAAGAAAAGAAGGTATGAACAGGCGTGATTTGGCTGTTCCAAATGCAAAGATAGTGAGGGAATATGCAAAACAGATTTCAATCCACGCTCCGGATTCTATTATTCTGATTGCAACAAATCCTGTTGATATAATGACAACAGTGGCTTTGGAGGCATCAGGATTTGACAAGCATAGGGTGATTGGTGTCGGAAACCACTTGGATTCATTAAGGTTAAAGGCATATTTCTCAAGATTTTTGGATATAAACAGTTCTGAAATCCATACCCGTGTTGTCGGTGAGCATGGAGATCATATGGTTCCTTTGCTAAGCTCAACAACAATAGGTGGTATTCCTTTAAAATATTTCGTAAAATCTGTTGATGTTGATGTTATAAGGCTTGTAAACAGGCTTAAGAATGCCGGAAACACTATAATCAGCAAAAAGGGAGCAACGGAATACGGTCCGTCATTTGCTATTGCAAACCTGATTTCAACAATAATCACAGACAGCCATAAGATATTGACCGTAAGCATATATCTTGACGGTGAAATCGAAGGTGTAAACGGCGTATCGTTAGGCGTGCCTGCAGTTTTAACAAAAAAAGGCGTTGCTATGATTGTTCCGATTCATATGAATGAATATGAAAAGGAAAGATTTAATGAAGCTGCAGAAGTGGTTAGGGAAACCACAGAATTCGTAAAGAGTTCACTGGATGAGGATTAAACGAGAAAGTGGATTCTGCTTTTATCGATATCCTCAAGGGCGTATGGCTTCACTTCATTTTTGGGAATGCCAAGCGCCAATATTCCAACAATCCTATAGTAATCGTCAACGCCGATAATCTCTTTAACGGCATTTTCTGAATCTTCACCATCTGAAGTTTTTCTCAGGTGAATTTGAACCCAGCAGCTTCCGATATCAAGGCTGGCGGCCATCAGGTGCATATATCCAAGGGCAATTGATGAATCTTCAATCCATGTGTTTGAAATCATTGGGTTTGCAACAACGACAATGGCCTTATTGCATCCTGTCAACATTTCAGCTCCGCTTTCTTTAGCTTTTGATAGCTTTTCAAGTGTTTGTTTGTTTTCAACTATCAAAAAGTTGCATGGTTTTCTGTTTCTGCTTGTTGGGGCTAAAAGTCCTGCTTGTAAAATTTTCTCAAAATCCTTTTTGGGAATGTTTTCATCTTTATATCTGCGCACACTTCTTCTTTTAAGCAAATCATCAATAAGGGCCATTAAATCACCTTACAAAATTAACATTTTTTTATATATTAACAATTTAAATACAAATATTTAAAAGCATTAAAGTAATATATTCTAATATATAATTTCATTGGAGAAATAATTAATGGCTATCGAAAACAGAAAGCAAAATGAAATTAGAAGGTTAACCACACCACCAAAATTTAATGATTCCAAGGCTTACGACAGCAGGGGAAACAGAATAAACTGCATTGAAACGCTTTCAGACTTGAAGTTCATTGTCGAGCCCAATGTCAATATTTTAACTGAGGATGAAATATTGGAGCACGCCCCAGAATCAATCGAGGCCAGCAAAATCAGGTTGGCTTATGGATACGGCAATAACGGAGATGTCATGCGTTTCAACAATTCACTTCCATGGATTTTGGGTCTGTATTATGTAACAGCAGCATGCATTGCCATTCCTGTCTTTTATTCTGGAAACAGCTTTGGAATGTTTTTCATGCTTATCATGTTCATACTTCCATTGGTTTATCTGTATTATATCTTCAATTTGAAAAATTACACTTCCACAAGCGGTGTAAAAGCTGCAAATAAACCAAAACCACTGGCCAATAAGGTAACTGAAACTGTACAAAAGCCAAAAAGTGAAGATCAGGGTTTGAAATCTCTCCGGAAATATCAAAAGGAAATCGAAGAGTTGAAAGTTGTATATGATGCCAAGGAAGATGTTGTAAAGGGTCTTATAGAAAAAAGATTCCAGCCTCCTCAAATCACTTATGACAGGTTCATGTCCACAATCAACAAATGTCACGAACTGTTTTATATGGAAGCCGATTCAGCTTTAAACATTACAAGATTGGCTGCTGATGATACTCCAAGGGTCGATGAGGAATTAGAACATAAAATCGAAACATTGAAATCATTGATTGACCAAATCGAAGATTTGACAAATGAGCTGGTTATAAATATAAGTTCCGATAGTAAATCTAATGGTGATGTTAAAGATTTAATCGATGATATGGAAAACTTAATAGAATCCGTAAAGGAATATGAGTGATTGAAATGACAATTAAATGCCCAAAATGTGGAAAAGAGTTACCTGATGAGTCACAGTTTTGCTTGGAGTGCGGAACACGAATCTCCAATCCTGCAGCATCAAGAAATCTGAGCATATTCTCAAATGGAAAGATATTTTTAGCGTTAATATTTATCGTACTTATAATAGGAGGTATATTGATATTTGCCGGTGGCGGTGACCACAGCAATGATGTTAATGATAAGGTAGATAAGGAAGCCAGCGAATTCGATTTCATTATTAAGGAAATAAATGCATATGACAGCGATAATAGTGGAAAAACAAGTTATACGTATTATTTATATGTATTATTCAATAAGGTGCCATCAAATAAGGATGGCTATCTTTTAAAGACAACATACTATGACAAGAATGACACTGAATTGGGAAACGAGATTGAAACCCTTTCATCAGCATATTATGATTCAGATTACGGAAATTCCGTAGGTCATTATACTTCATACAAATACATTGATGTTGACCATGCAAAGCTTCAGGTCATAAAGGATGACCGTGTGATTAAGGAATCAGAAGCTAAACTGGACAAGAATAAAATTGACTTTGAACAACAAAAAAATAATAAATAAAAGGTGATAAAAATGGCCGAGTTTTCACTTGATATTGATGAAATAAAAAAGGATGTTGAAGACACTCTCAAAGAGGAAGAGGTAAAATTAGAAAATTCCAATATTAAAAATCAGGCTGAAGAAAACGCAACCGCAATTTTCGAAACTGATTTCAGCAATCCTAACGAAAGAGAAAAGATCATTAAGCCTATTGAAAGTTTTGGTATGGATGACATGTCAAAATCTTCAAGCAAAAATGAAATTCTAGCTACAAGATGTGTCGATTTAAGCAAAAAAGGCAAGGAAGCAGAAAACATTGGAGACAAACTTGTCGAACTGGACAAGCAAATGAAAGATTTGGATCCAAGCAAAATCGACTTTGCAAAGAAAGGCGTTTTGGGAAATCTTTTAAATCCTATCCACAAGTACTTTGCAAAATATGAAAAGGCGGAAACAGCCATTTCAGACATTATCGATTCACTTGACCACAGCAGCAAAGTCCTTCAGAATGATAACGTAACCCTTTTGAGCGAAGAGAACTACTTGAGGGAAATCACCAATAAGCTTCTTGCAGACATTGAACTCGGTAAAAAAATGGATGAATCAATCGAAGCGCAAATCAATCGTGCTGAGATGGAAGGTGTTGAATCTGATAAAATTGCATTTGTTCGTGAAGAGGTTTTATTCCCACTCAGACAAAGGATAATGGATATGCAGCAGATGATTGTTGTAAACCAGCAAGGAATCGTTTCACTTAACGTAATCAGAAGAAACAACAAGGAACTTATCCGTGGTGTTAACCGTGCCAAAAACGTAACCGTATCTGCACTCAGAACAGGTGTCATGGTTGCAAGCGCACTGTATGACCAAAAAATTGTAATGGATAAGATCAATATCCTGAATTCCACAACAGAAAACATCATAGAATCAACTTCCCATATGCTTAAGGAGCAAGGAAGCGAAATTCAAAAGCACAGCGCTGAAACAATGATTTCTCCGGAAGTTCTTAAGGCATCATTTTCAGAAGCCATTCAGGCTATCGAAGATGTAAGCACATATAAGCAGCAAGCACTTCCAAAAATGAAAGAGACAATACTTTTATTCAGTGACATGGCGGATGAAGGCCAAAAGGTCGTTGAAAAAATCGAAACCAAAAACAATGAATTGCTTGAATAACTATTGATAATATGGATACAATCGATAAAATCAAAAAATCCTGGTGGGTAATATTCCCATTCACTTTCATTTTTCCGGGAGTGGGATTTATCTACATTGGATTAAAGGCAGACAACAGAAACTGGATTTTAGAGGGAATTACTTATGAATTGCCTTGGTTTTTTTATTTTCTTGCCTCTGCAAAGTTCTCTTCTGAAGTCATGGCAGCCTATTATGTATGGATAATACTTCTGGTCATGTTTATAGCATTGGTCAGGTCCATAATGGTAGCCATCAAGCTTTTAGAGGTCTATGAAAAAGAGGAACCTAAGCCAAAGGTGTATAGTGCAACATCAACATCCTCAAGTTCAGATTCTAAAGAAAATGATGGTTTAAAGTCATGCTGTGTCTGCATAATTTTCATTTTCATTGTATTTGCCATAATATCAATTCTCTAGATGATTTCATCTTTCATTTTTTTCTATTTTTTTCAAGTTTTTTTCTATAATAATTATTAAAAATAGCTATTATTAAGTTACATGTTGGGTCAAAAACCATCTATTTAATCATTCGAATAATTGATATTCATTGACTTATAGAAAATATTCTCACATTGGATTTCTAAAATAAGATGAAGTAGTTCAATTGAATAATTTTTTTAAAAAAAATATTTAACATATAAAAATCAAGATATAACTATTAGGAGATTATTTATGAAATTGGTAGTTCAGAGGGTAACAAGAGCCGGCGTAGAAGTAGATGATGAAATAGTCGGCAAGATTGATGAAGGATTGATGGTCTTGGTCGGATTTGGAGTCAATGACACAACAAAAGAAGCAGACTATCTTGCAAAAAAATTATTGAAACTAAGAATATTCAAGGATGAGAACGGAAGAATGAACAGATCCGTTCAGGATATCAATGGAAAACTATTGCTGGTTCCCCAATTCACTTTATATGCATCAACAAAAAAGAACAGGCCTTCATTCCATAAGGCAATGAATCCTGAAAGTGCAACAGAGCTATTTGAATATTTCAAAGAAAAGTGCTCTGAAGGCACTGAAGTTGAAAGCGGTGTGTTTGGAGCATATATGAAAGTGGATTTGTTGAACAACGGTCCTGTAACAATCCTTCTTGAAAAGGAATTTGAGGATTAGTATAATTTTTCACCGGTGTAAAGGTTTTCTTCAGTATATATTCTGATGAGTGTATCCACAGTATCCTCATACATAAGCCTGTAACCTATTGCACCGCCGTCTTTTGATTCAACATTGTTCAGTGATAAATCGCTATTTTCACCGCAATTGTTTATGATATACCACATTCCGTGAGGGGTATATATGAAAAGAACACCTTCCCCTTTTTCAGCCCCTATCTTGAAGCTGTCTTCAGGGTCATATATTTTTGTTGAATGAAGGGCTAATCTGGACAGGTTCTGTTTTGGTCTGGTTCCGCCATTTTTGAATAATGTGTTAAGCCAATTGTATGCATTGTCCTTAAGATTTGATTTGGATATTGGATTTTCAAAAGCCTTTTTGATTTTGTCCTGCCTTTTTTGGAGGGTGTTTTCAATACCTAAAATTTCTTCAACTTTTGCAACATCCTTTTCCAGGCATCTATAACCTTCAGGCCTTCCGGTAACTTTAATTATACCATCAGCAAAATCTTTTCTTCTAAAATCAACCATATAGCTTTTCACTTTTTCAAATTCCTCATCGGGAATTCTTTTGTTTAATCCGTAAAGGTAGCCATATTCACTAGCATCATAACATTTTGTTTCCATTTTCAAATCCTTATCCTGCATAAAATCAATCCTTGAAACCTTTTATATTATATTAATCAACACAAATTATATAAATTTTTTAATATTGCTTTACAGATAGATTATCATATCAAATTAATTATAACGGGATTGTCATGTTTCGAAAAATGAGAAGGCACAAACAGGAACTGTCCAAGGAGGAATGCGTCGAAATTTTAAATGCCCAGTCACGTGGTGTTCTGGCGGTTTTGGGTGATGATGAGTATCCTTACACAGTTCCAATGGATTATGTATACGTTGACGGTAAATTATATTTCCACGCAGCCATGGAGGGCCACAAGATTGATTCAATAAGAAAACATGAAAAAGTTTCATTCTGCGTTTTAAATGATGGGGTAAAGGAAGCTGACAGCTGGTGGTACACCTTCAAAAGCGTCATAGCATTTGGCAAAATCAGGATTTTAAATGATGATGATGAAAAGAAAGAGAAATTGACTTATCTTGGAAACAAATATTTTCCGACACCTGAAGAAACTGAAGATGAAATCAGAAGACTTCTAGACAGGACTGCAGTCTTTGAACTGAATGTCGAACATATGACCGGAAAAATTGTCAGGGAAAAATAGCCCTCAGTCATTGGCTAGCTTTTCCAATTCTTCACCAGTTAAATGAAAGACATTCCAATCCTTCTGTTTAGCGCCTAAGGACAAATAAAAGTCAATGCTTGGCTTGTTCCATGAAAGACAAGTCCATTCAAACCTGCCGTAACCCCTATCAACGACTATTTTTGCAAGCTGTTTAAGGAGGGCTTTTCCGTATCCCCTTCCACGATATTCGGGATCGACAAAGAGGTCCTCCAGATGAAGGTTGACATTTGAGATATATGTTGAAAAGCTTAAGAAAAACAGTGCAAACCCAATTTCCTTTTCGTCTTCAAGGGCAAAAATAACTTCAGCCTGCTTTTTTTCGAAAATCCATTTTTTCAGGGATTCCTCTGTCGCTATTACTTCATCCAATCTTTTTTCATAATCGGCAAGTTTTTTGATAAATTCCAAAATCAAGCCAACATCATCTTCTGTTGCGTTTCTAAAAGTCAATTCGGCCATTTTGATAACCTCATAAAAAAAATAAAAAATAAGTTTTAAAATTAATTAAAACTTATGCGTATCCGGATAGCTTATTGATGTATGGTATTTTACTTAAAATAACAATAATTATCCATGATACGATGAATACGATTATTGACAAGCAAATAATTGCAAGGAATACTTCAGTTCCGGTCAAATGCATATGCTTGATGGTATTATGGAAGAACACAGTAGGTATTGTGTTGATTAAATAGATTCCATAACTTGCCCTACTTATGGAAAGTACGCTTTTTGATATGACGGTTGTCTGCAGTAGATTTTTGACCGGCAGGTATAATCCTTGAGTGCATTCATAGATGTATTTGCCCAATACGAATACTGCGGAAGTTTGCAAGAGTTCTGTAATACCTAAATCAAGATAGGAACTGAGCATTGCTGATTTAGCAGCTTCGAAGTTTTCGAGCAGTGGAAGAACATGAATCTGTCCGCCAAACTTGACAAGGGTGGTCACGATGAACAGTATCAAAGCTATTGAAACCATCTTGTTAGTGCTAATACCGAAATCTTTTTTAGACAAGTAGTATCCTAAAACAAGGTATCCCAATGGGGACAGGAACATGTTCAAGTCAAGAAACATTTCGATTTTGAAGTGGTATGTTGTCTGATAGAATATTGCAGCAGCAAAAATCATGATGATGAAATATTCAATTTCTTCCATTGTGGAATTTTGAATGAACTTGTTTATGATTGGTATTGAGAAGTATACACCTAAAATCATCCAGAAATACCATTTGAATGCAAAGATGTTGCTTACTTGGCTTACGCCCATATTTGTCAAGTGTGCAAATACATATGTTAATATAAAGAAGAATATGAAAGGATATATAAGCCTGCTTGTTCTTCGTTTTAAAAAGGATTTAATTTCAATATCTCTATTCAATAAAAGCGCTCCACTTATCATTATAAAGAGAGGAACGCCAAATCGTGTTATTTGAGAGAATGCATAAATGTCTATATGCTTTATTTGAGGTCCGCCTTTCCATACCTGAAAGACATGTAATGCCACAATTGCAAATATGGCTAAAAACTTTAAAAAATCAATATATTCTAATCTCTTTTTTTCATACATATATTAAGGTTATACTTGAAAATATTTAAATTATTAGTATTTTAAAGTAAAATAAATTACTTTTTTAAAATTTAAAGGAGAATTCTAAACTTTTCTTTAATCGAAAATTCGAAATTTGATAATAATCAATATTTCAATCTAATATAACTTGAAATCAAATATTATTATAATTAAAGCAGTTTATGATTAGATTTAAATAAGATTAAAAATTATAATTATTATTATAATACTATTTAGAGGTTATCTTATGGAAAATCCAAAAATTTCTGTTATTATGCCCATTTATAATACAGAATATTATCTTGAAGAGACTTTAATATCCCTTGCAAGCCAGACAATACTCGATGACCTTGAAGTCATCATGGTTGATGACGGAGCTACCGATGAGTCAAGATACATTATTGAGAAATATGCATTGGATTATGACAATTTTCATGCATATCATAAGGAAAATGAAGGTCAGGGTATTACAAGAAACTACGGTTTGAGTTTAGCAAAGGGAGAATATACTATTTTTTTAGATTCAGATGATTATCTGCCCAGGGATGCATATGAAACCCTATATGAATTGGCACTGAAGACCGGAAGCGACATAGTTGTGGGTAATGTCTTGAGGTTTGCTCTTTATAACGTATGGGAAGACAACCTTTTCAAGAACAGTTTTTTTGGAATGGATGAAGTCATCGAAAAGACCACATTGAACGAAATGCCTTCACTTCTATGGGATACCGTAACATGGAACAAGCTTTATAAAACAGAATTCCTAAGAAAAAACAATATCAAGTTTCCGGATAAAAAGATTTCCTTCCAGGATATTCCATTTAGCCTTAAAGCATATATTTTGGCCGAGTCTATTTCAATCACTCCAGTTATCACAAATTACTGGAGGCTCAGAAGCGACAATACTTCAGTAACCCAACAGGACAAGAGTATTAAGAATTTCAGAAACCGGCTTGAGATTACTCGAATGTCTCTTGATATACTTGACGAATTTGATGTCAGCGATGAGATAAGAAACAGGATATATGACAAGTGGATCAATCACGATTTGAAATTCAATCTCAAAAGGATAGATAATTATGACCCTGAATATCAGGAGGAATTCATTTCACAGGTTTATGACATCGTCAAGCTAATCCCTGATGAAATAATTGAAAGCCAGAACTCTTATAAAAAAGTGCTGTTTAAACTGATTAAAAACAGGGATTTTGACAAATTATTGATGTTTGCTCCGCTGGAAGATGAATTATGTAAAAATCCTCACATTCCACCAGTCGTCAATCAATATGGAAACGATTTCAATTTTAGCAGGGATATTAAGGATGAAGAACTATCCGTAGAATTGGTGGATGTCATGTTTAATGAAGATAGCTTGCTTTTGAAATTTGAGGAATCTCTCAATTATCTTACAGAAGATATTTCATATGATGTTGTAGCCAAATTGGTTGGTGAAGACAGGGAGTATCCAGTTGATGTCGATTTGGAAAACAAACAGATAACAATTCCATTTGGAATGTTCGATGATAAAAATCACTTGAAAGTTAAGGTTATCTGCATCTTTGACGGGTTTGAAAAGGATGCTTTCATAAAAAACAGGCACAGGCAGTCCCATACATTCGATGAATTCGACATGGATCTTGATATGGGCGTAGATTCTTATTTGTACCTTGATTATAGGCGAAAGCAGGACAATGAAATCATAATCTCAGATGTGTCATTTGATTCAGGAGAGTTTATCGTTGATGGAAAATCCAATTTCAGGGTTGATGAAATCATTATGGAAAATGTCATAGATTTTGATAAAAAGACATATCCATTAGAATATGATATCGGAGGCAGGTCATTCTCTTTTAGAATTCCACACAACGATATTTTAAATAATTCCATTAAGAAATGGGAATTGAACTGTCCTGATTGTTTGAATTCAATAAAGGTTTCAAAGGAGTTTCAGTTTTTCACAAGATACTATAAGATCCGATTCATCAATTCAAGAAACAAGATACTGATAGAAAATGACATTATCGATCCTGTAGAGAAAATGTATGAAACATTTGTGCAAAAGGAAGAAATCAACTCATTGAAAAATAAGATTAGTTCACTTGAATATAAAAACCAAAAGCTTGAAAGTAAAAATAAAAGGCTGGAAGACACTATCGAAGAATTCAAATCCAGAAAAGTAGTTAAATTTGCCGATAAAATAAGAAGATAACATGATTGGTAATGACTGGGACAGTGTCCTTAAAGAAGAATTTGAAAAGGAGTACTTTATTGAAATCAAGGAGTTTGTTGATGAGGAATACTCTTCAAAGACCATCTATCCTCCATATGATGAAATCTTCAATGCATTTAAGTTAACACCACTATCCAACGTTAAAGCAGTTATTTTAGGCCAGGACCCCTATCATGAAGAGGGCCAGGCTCACGGGCTTGCATTTTCAACACCGGAAGGGCATCCTATACCAAGGTCACTAAAGAATATCTTCAATGAAATAAATGACGAATATGGATATCCTATTCCTTCATCAGGATGTCTTGAAAGCTGGGCAAATGAAGGCGTTTTTTTATTGAATACAGTACTGACAGTAGAGGAAGGAAATGCAAATTCACACAGCAAATGCGGATGGCAGACATTCACGGATAATGTGATTAAAATCCTAAACGACCAAAAGAAGCCTATAGTATTCATGCTGTGGGGAAAACAGGCAGAAAAGAAAAAAGAATTGATAACCAATCCCATTCATTTGGTTTTGATAACCTCGCATCCAAGTCCGTTTTCTGCAAGACGCGGATTTTTTGGATCAAATCATTTTAAACTAGCTAATGAATTTTTAAATGAGAATGGTTTGGGTGAAATAAACTGGAAGTTGGAGTAATCAGCTGATAACTCCAAATCCGAATCCGTTTGTTCCGACTGAGAAGAACGTATGGCTTCCGTCATCACTTCTAGGATAGTCATATCTTTGTGACTCGATGGCATCCACAATCTTGTAATTTTGAAGCTCATCATTCAATATTGAATAGAATTCAGTATGGTTATATGCAGAAGGTGATGAACTGTTCACCACGGCTTCAATTGTCGGAGTGATGTTAGTGCCTCTCCATGTTATATAGTAAAACTCTTCTCCTGATGAAAACCATAATTTGGAATTGTTTTTCTCATCGTGGCGGTCATATGTCATGAAATGTATTGCATCATGGCCTGCAACGACAACTTTTTTTGCATAGCTGTTATGTTCCAGGAAATATCCATATAGGCTCATTATGTTTGGATTGACGTATCTGATTGTAAATTCATCAATGTCCTCATCGTATTCGTACATATGAAAGTCGCTTGAATAAGGATTTTCATATTGGGGAGGTATTTTAAACTCTTCATAGCCGACAGTTGCAGTTGTCCAATTTGAAGTGTCCATAGCACTTGCAGCATTGATTAATATAAAAAATGTTATGGTAATAATGATGATTTTTTTGAACATGATAGTAGTTTGTGATTAAGCCTATATTATAATTTTGTAATCTGATGTTCTTTTGTCCCTGTCCTTTGAATCCATATCAACCAAATCATAAACCAATGGATTTGCGATAAGCATTTTCCACACTTCATAGGTTACTTTAATAAAATCGTCGTTGAGTTTGATATGGTCTCGAACTATTGGACAGACATATGGAAATTCGGTTTCATCCAATACCAAATGGAATTCCCCATTTTTGGTGATGTGGGGAACCAAAGGAAATGTCCTGCACTGGATAGGCCTTATTTTCCTGTCGCATTTAGGGGGATTCTTGCATTTTACAAGGTAGATGCTGTCCTTCCAGGAATGAGGGTATTTGATTTCAGAGGAATCAAGATAGTATAACTCAAAGCTGTTGCTGTCTTCATACATCAGCTCTTCGCCGGGCAAAAGATAAAGCACAAGCTCCTCTGTGTTGTTTTCATCAGTATCGTAAACGCAGCAGACCTCACCGCACAATTTTCCGCAATCGAAATCGACCGGTGTCACTTTTTCGAGTCTTTCGTAAATCCTTTCAATTGATTTTTTCATTTCGCGAGCTGTAATTTCCATATATTTCACGTAAAATTCTTTAATTTCTTCTGAATAGATTGAAAGTGCTTCTGAACACTTTTGTCAATTTCCAGCTTCTGGAGGATAATATTTCCTCTTTCTTGCTTTCCAATTCATTTTTTTCATGTTTCAGTCTGGAATTTTCCAATTCAAGCATGCTGTTTTTTTCCTTCAATTCATCCTGTTCCCTTTGAAGCAGATATAAATTGATTTCCCTTTCATAGGTCTTGGCGGCATCGTTTTCATAAAAGATCTGATATTCCTTTCTTTGATAGTCAGGAATCAAATCGTTTTTAGCAATATCAATTCCATTAAGGTATTGCTTGGCCAGTTTGAAATGCTCTTCGTTTATTGGGGTAATCATATGGTATGTAATCTGCCTTAATTTAAAGAATTCAAATTCCTTTTCAAAATCATTCAGATAATTTTCTTTTTTAAGAAACTCTTCAACCTCATCTATAACATCAAAAATCTTGATATGTGATTCATAGTTGAAGGAGGATGAATTAGGATTGTCAATGCGATAGTAATAGAGATATTCAGGAACAAATGAAATCCTTGTTGCCCTAAGCATGGATTTTATGTGAAAGAGAACATCTTCGTAAGGCAGCTTTTCATTGAATTTGAAATCGTCATACCTATCAAACAGTTCCTTTTTGTAAAACTTGGTCCATGGCGCAAAGGATGAATTCAAAACGTATTTTCGCACGTTAGTGTAGTCGAAGGTAAAGTCATTGAAGTCCGCATCTTTGAAGACTTCATCGAATGGGAACAACGGAGGGGTATCAATTTTGTTGCCGCTTTCAATGTTTCCGGTCTTGAACATGACAATTTCAGAGCTGTTGTTTTTAATATTGTCATGAACCAACTCTAAAAATTTAGGGATTATACAATCATCGGAATCCATGAAATAGACATATTTGCCAGTGCAATGTTCCAGTCCTTTGTTTCTGGCTGAACCCTGTCCTTTATTTTCCTGGGAAAAAACCTTAATGCGAGAATCTTTAAATGAATAGTCGTTCAGTATTTCCAATGAATCATCGCCGGAGCCGTCATTGACGCATATCAGTTCAAAATCATCGAATGTCTGATTGAGGATATAATCAAGGGTGTCTTTCAGATGGTCCTGTGAATTGTAAACAGGCATGATGATTGATATTTCAACCATTTTTTGATCCTCCCTTCCTGTTTAATTTTCTTAAAGGTTCAGTCAGCTTCCAGCTTTTTGAATTTAATAGATTCCTGTTCAAGTCTTTCAAAGCATTGATTTCCCTTTTCAATTTTTTATTTTCCTTTGAAAGGTCATAATTTGAATAGAATAAGTCGTAGTTTTCAGTTTTAAGCCGATATTCTTCATGGCTTTCGTATTCAATGGCAAAATTGAAGAAGTTCTGAAGCCTTCTTGGAAGTTTGTAAAACGCTTCGCTGGATTTGTATTCATCATCACATTTTTTATAGTCTTCCCTCATCTTTTGATAATAAAACTCCTTGTCATCTTCATCATCTATTAATGTAAAGTACCAGTGGATTTGTGAAATTTTCCTCCTGTAGAGTCTTGTTTGGTATTTTTCAAAGTATCCGTATTTCCTTGTTATGTCGATTATCATATTGTGTATCCTAATCATATGATAGAATTTAGAATATGCGGAGTTTGTAATTGAGTCGAACCGCACTCTTCGAAGATAGAGATGCTTGTCGTAAAAATAGGCTCTTTTTGCTCTGAACATGACTTCAACAAAGAATGGATTGTCTTCAAAAATCATTCCAACTGGAAATTCCATATCCTTAATCATTTCATATCTGTATATTTTCCCTGGTGCTGTGACTGGCATGTAGTAAAATTTTTCTCCGATGTCTTCCTGGTTAAATACGCTATCACCAATGATCTCTTTTATGCAGTTCATTTCATAATAGTCCTTTTCCTGTTTTTCAAAAGTGTCTGCATCAAAATTGATTAATTTGAAAATCAGCAGATCAAGGGATTTTTCTTCAACGATTTTTAAGGTCTCTTCAAAGGCTGTAAGTTCGAAATAATCATCGGAATCGATAAATGTGACATATTCTCCAGTCACATTTTTCAAACCCACATTTCGAGCCATTGAAAGGCCCTGATTATGTTGGCTGATAACCTTGATTCTTTTGTCCTTTTTTAAATAGGAATCCAAAATATCCTGCGTATTGTCGGTTGACCCGTCATTTATGCAGATAATTTCTATATCCTCAAAGGTCTGGTTTAAAATGCTGTCCAGACATTCTGATAGATACTTTTCAACATTATAACAGGGTACGATGACTGATAGCTTGACCATAGAATTCTCCATTGATTGTTTTGAATTGTAAATGATTATTTATAATAATGTACAAATATATACAATATATATTCAAATTATAATATATTAACATATTCAAATTGAAACTTATAATCGGAGCATTTATTGATGAAGGAATTTTTTTTAGAAAAAAGCAATAGCTACAAATATTATAAAGATAATTATGAAAAGCTATTGGAAGAAAACAATGGTTTAAAGGAAAAATTAAAGGAATTTGAAAAGGAATGTCCTGTCTGCGGCCATATAGGCACAGATTTTAGGTCATGGCCTCAAATCATTCACAGGGAAGTCGAATGTCCCGAATGCCTAAGCCATGAACGCCACAGGGCATTATGGCTGTACTTTAAAAGGAATACTCATCTATTGAAAAACGGAAATAAGCTTCTTCATTTTGCTCCGGAACCGATATTTTATGACCTTTTTAAGGATAGCGACATTGAATATCATCCGGTTGACATCTCCGATGAAAACTTCAGGGTAAGGGAAGTTGTGGATATACAGGATATTCCCTATGAAGACAATTATTTCGATGTCATTTACTGCTCACACGTTTTGGAACATGTAAAGGATGATAAAAAGGCAATGTCTGAGCTGTATAGGGTCTTGAAGCCTGGCGGCATTGCACTCGTATTGGTTCCAATCAACGGCATATCATTTGAAATGCCTTTCGATGAGGCCGTAACCTTGGAAAATGAGGAATACAACACGCCGGAATTGCGTGAAAAATATTATGGTCAAGATGATCATCTAAGGCTTTACGGCACAGATTTCAAAGACAAACTGACTGATGCGGGCTTTAAGCTATTGTCCGATGACTTCATTAAGAAACTCGGCTATGAAACCATAGAGCGCTATGCCCTAATTAGAAATGAAAATATTTTTGAATGCACAAAATAAACATAATTTTAATAATTTGGTATTATAAATGATTAATTAAGTAAAATGGTTTATGGTTAGAAAAATGATAAGGGACTCCAATATTCTTGTAACTGGGGGCATGGGATTTATAGGTTTTCCCATTGTCAAAAGACTGATTCCAGATAATGAACATATTATAGTTCTAGATAATGCTCCTGCAGATGCCATAATAGATTCTGAAAACGTCACTTTCCACAATGAAGATATGGGAAATGTCGATTTTGCTAGTTTATTGGAGGACATTGACTACGTATTCCATTTAGGCGCAAAGATAAACGTATGCGACAGTTTCAAAAATCCGTATGAGTATCTCTCAGTAAACTCGAATTCAACATTGAAACTGCTGGAGGGTGCACGGAAAAATGATGTCAAGAAAATAATATTCTCTTCATCAGCCGCAGTTTATGGAGACATCAACGGATTGATATCTGAAGACATGAATCCGCAACCGAAATCACCTTACGGATTGTCAAAATTCGTATCTGAGTTATATCTAAAAAATTATTTTGAAAATTATGGAATGGAATATACTTCTTTGAGATATTTCAATGTATATGGATATAAAGGAAAAAATAATGAAATCAGTGATGTAGTAACCCAATTCATCAGGAATATGATTGCTGATAGTCCTCCAGTCATAAACGGTGACGGAAATCAGACAAGGGATTTCATTTACATTGATGATGTTGTAAATGCGAATATGCATTTTGCAAAATCTGATTTTAATGGAGAAGTCAACATCGGATCAGGAAAAGAAACATCAATTTTAGAGCTTTTCAATATTTTAAAGGGTATTACCAATTTCAAACAGAACCCGATTCATGAAAAGAAGATTGAATCTGAAATAATCAATTCAAAAGCAGACATCAAGCTAATGAACAGTATGGGCTTTGAAATTTCAAATCCCTCCTTAAGGGATAATCTTGTAAAGGTCATTGATTCATATAATCTATAAATTTAAGGTGATATTATGGATGACAAGGAAAAAGTAATTGAAGCATTCAGAAGTTCTGAAGACCCTTTGAATGCAAAAAAGGTAAGTGAAATCTCAGGTGTTGAGAAAAAAGAAGTGGACAAGATAATGAAAGAATTGAAAAAAGATGAAACAATCGTTTCTCCTAAAAGATGTTATTGGACTCTTGCAGAAAAATAATGTCTTTATTTTATTTTTTTTTTTAACAATAGGTTGATTCCTATTTTTAGTTAATGATTTATACTTTTTTAGACAAATTTTCATAAGAGGTTAAACTATGGATTATGACGTTATTTATATAGGAAGCGGAAATGCATCATGGCAAGGTGCTCGCTTTTTAAGAAAAGAGGGTCTTAAAATATTAATTGTCGAAGAAAGCCTGTATGGAGGGGCATGTGCTAACAGAGGCTGCAACTCAAAGGCATTGCTTGACGCACCATATGAGATAAAGGCATTGGCTGATAATTTTGAAGGCGTTGGAAAGGCAGGCAATTTTGAAGTCAGCTGGCCGGATTTGATGAAATTCAAACGTCAGAGAATAGCAGGAATGTCCATATTCTTAGACGGCAAATTCGACGAATATGATTTGGATGTTGCCCATGGAAAGGGTGTCATTGTTGATGAGCACACCGTACAAGTCGGAAACAAAAAGTTCACTACAGATAAAATTGTGATATCCACAGGTCTGAAACCGGTCATTCCGGACATTAAAGGAAAGGAATACCTGCATGACAGTACAGACTTTTTGGATATTGATGAGCTTCCAAAGCATGCAATCATTATTGGAGCCGGCTTTGTTGGCATGGAATTCGCATCAATCCTTGCAGAAGCAGGCCTTGAAGCTGACGTAATTATAAGAGGGGACATGGCATTAAAGTACTTCCACCAGCCTTATGTGCAAAACGTCATAGAAATATTAAAGCAAAAAAATATCCGTTTCCACTTCCACGAGCAAGTTAAGGAAATAGTTAAAGACGAAAATACAATAATCGATAATCCAGAAGCCAAAGTCCTGAATGTAACAAGCGCAATGAATTCCGATGAATACCTAAGGGATCCTCAATCAAAAATAGACAACAAGGCCCATGAAAACGCATTCACTGTCAAATGTGAAAGTGGACTCAGCATTACTGGAGACTATGTAATTGCTGCTATGGGAAGAACAGCGAATGTGGAGGACATAGGCCTTGAAAATGTGGGATTGACATACACAAAACAGGGAATCAAGGTTAACGGGCACCTGCAAACAGATGTGCCTAACATCTATGCTTCAGGTGATGTTGCAGATACAGGCATTGCCAAGCTTGTAACAGTAGCTATCCACCAGTCCAAATATCTTGCAAAAGAGCTGTTGGGCGGAGCCGATGAAATCACTTATCCTGTTGTCCCGGCAGTTGCCTATACCATTCCGAGAATAGCCACTGTTGGTGTTCCAGCATATATTGCTGAAAAAAGCGATGAATATGATGTTCACACAATCAGATATGGTAATGCATATTCTTTAGAGCTTAAAAACGACAGGACCGCTGAGGCAAAAGTGATTGTTGATAAGGACCTGCAGATTGTAGGTGCTGAAATATACGCTGCCGATGCGGAAAATGTGGCTAACATGTTCGCATTCATCATAAATAAAAAAATAACCTTGGAGGAGCTTGACTATATGATTTATGCATTCCCTTCAAGCAGTTCAGTATGTCTGTACAAATTGCACAACATACACTACAAATTCTAAACATAGGGTAAAATCCTATGTTTTGAACAATTTTTCAAGCAATTCCTCTTCTGTTTTGTAAAAATCGAATTTGATGATTTCCATTAGGTTTTGAGGAGCTCCCACTAACTGGGCTGAAGCATATAATGGAAGATATATTTTTTTTGCACCCTGTTCAACAGAAATTCTCAAAGTTTCAGGCAAATTTTGTGATTGTTCCTTGCTGAGTATGACTGTACAGTCTTCCAAACTAATATTATTTTTGATGGATTCATTAGCTATTTGTTCCTGTAAATTAAATTCATTAGGTTGCCCATCACCTGTTAAATTATCGATGCTTCTTTCATTATTTTTAATGGATAGTTTGAATATGTTTTCTCCATCAATGAAATATACTTCACCTATATCAAGATCATTTTCCAGAAGTGTTCCGATTTGGTATGTGTTTTCAACTTCCTTGACTTCCACTTTTTCTATAACTTTATCCTCTGCAGCATACAACTCTCCAAAGTCAATGGAATTGTTCAGTAGGGACTTATATTCTGCCAGTTTGTCATTTTCAGCTTCTTCTCCAGCTATTTTTTTCAAAAGACGTATGATTTCCTCATTTTGATTTTCGATGTTTTTGGCTATTTTAATTAATTCTGATAAATCTGACATAGTTGATTTTATGTATTTAGTAATTATTATAGGTTTAGAATGATTTGAAACAAACCATTTTTTTTAAAAAAATTTATATAATCTTATTTAAATATCTAGTACTGTATATAATGGAATAATTAAACCAGGAACTTTAATATTCTATTATTTGTAAATTGTTGAACATTGAATAATTTTAGAGGTAAATATGGATGGGAAAATATTATTGATAGCAGTTTTAATTTTCTTATCTTCCATCTCCTGCGTAAGTGCAATTGATTTTGATGATGTCACTTCCGATTCAGGTTTAAACCAATTGGATTCACAAAACTTGGCGATTTCAGTCGGATCTGATGACATATCATCTCAAAACCAGGATGGCATGCTGGCAATGGATTCGCAAAGTGATGATGGCATTTTGGAAGCAAATATTGAGGATGAAAACAATACCATTTCAGCCAAAAGTTCTGAAAATAGTGATGTTTCATCCAGTCCTAGTGTTTCATCAGGTAACAAGGACTCCTCTGCGTATCTAGTTTTAGATAATGATGCGGATAAGGAGAATGTCCATATTGGGGATTATGTTACTTGGATAATTACTGTAGCCAACCTAGGTCCGGGCACTGCCAAAAACGTAAAGGTTTTTGATCAGCTTCCTGACGGTTTGAAATACATTAAGCATGAGGCTTCAAAAGGCACATTTGATCCTAAAACTGGAATTTGGGATATCGGAGACATTTCATTAGGTGATTATGAATTTTTATTCATCACTACTGTAGCCCTCACTCTTGGTGAAAAAGTCAATAAGGCAATTCTAACATCTGATACACTAAATCTGAATAATGAAACTTATGAAGAAGAGGAAATCGATGTTGAGGAAGAGGATAGCAATGATAAGGATAAAGACACTATTGATTATAGTCTGAAAGCTGCCGGAAATCCAATATTATTAGTTCTGATTTCATTGTTCGGATGTTTGATAGTTAATTTCAAAAGAAAATAGAAGGGAACTTTGATACCATGGAAAATTTTGAAAATCAAAAATTTTGCCAATCATGTGCAATGCCAATGGCTGATGATGAGCTATACGGGACAAATGCAGATGGGACAAAAAATGAGGATTATTGCATATACTGCTTTAAAGATGGGGAATTCACTTCTGACATGACAATGGATGAAATGATGAAATTCTGCATTGATAAGATGTGTGAAGTCCACCCGGAATTCGATAAGGATGAAGCATCCGCAATGATGAGGGAAGTCTTTCCTAAATTGAAAAGATGGGCTAATGATTAATTTTAAAAATAGGGGAAATGAAATTGGAAAATTTGATTTACTTCCAACATTTCTCTAACTACTTTTTCAAAATTTAAAAATAAGTAAGTGAACTAATTCACTTTTAATTAAATTACTTCAAAATCGATTAATATTATTTTATTGGAAATTAGTTTAGGGTCATCATCGATTTCTTCAGATAATTTTGTGGTAATGTACTTTTTGTTGTCATCAGCAAAGACAGTTGCCATATTGTATTCATCGCTGTTCATTATCACGCCGGCTAGGAAGTTTGCACCGCTGGAAATACCGATTCCCAAACCGAATTCCTTTGCTATTATTTTTGACATGTTGATTGCATCGCAGTCATGTATCAAGACAATGTCGTCTATCAAATCAGGTTCCACAATACCTGGAATAAAGTCGTCACCGATTCCTTCAATCATGTGGCTTCCCTCTTCCATGCCCATTTTAAGTATGGATAGTGTGGAAGGTTCTAGAGCAAATATTTTGGAATCCGGATTGTTGTCCTTCAATCTTTTTCCGATTCCCATCAATGTGCCTCCGGTTCCGATACCTGAAACAAAGGCATTTACATCTGGAAAATCATCTATGATTTCCTTACCGGTTGAAAGGTATTGTGCCTCAACGTTGAGTTCATTATCAAATTGGAGTGGTCTGAATGCATCATTTTCTTTTGCAAAGTCTTCAGCAAGTTTTAATGCTCCTTTAAATCCACCTTCCTCTTTGGAAATTAGATGTACGTGGGCACCAAACATTTCAATGATTTTTCTCCTTTCGATGGATACCCAATCAGGCATGAATATATGAACGTCATGGCCATAAAGAGCGCCGATTGCACTGAATGCAATTCCGGTGTTTCCGCTTGTAACCTCTACAATGCTTTGACCTTCCTTCAAATTGCCGTTTTCTCTTTCTTTTTGAATAATGTATAATGCAATCCTGTCCTTTATACTTCCGGAATAGTTGTAAAATTCAAGTTTAGTGTATATGCTGTCTTTTCTTCCTTCGTATTCATAGTTAATCTTTATCATTGGTGTATTTCCAACTAATTTTTCCACGTTCATAACATTCAATCCAATTCAATAATAGCTAATATAACATTTTCATTTATGTATTTTGATAATAAAATACTTTATTAAAATAATTTCTCATATGGAGGATATTTCCTTTTTTTATTGTTTGGTCCATTGATAGGCTATTCTTGGAGATTCTCTCACAAATATTGTTCCGCACTTTCCAAATCCATTTTTTTCAATTAATATCTGCATGATTTTATTGCTGTTGTGAGTGTCTATTCTGATGTTGTCTGATACGCTTTTGCAGTAGTCAATGGCACATTTGAAAATTCCTTTAGCCTTTCCATCGCTTGCAATCCTATGGATTGTAACATATTCATCTTCGTTAAGCCATTTGCCGTTTTCAATATGCTCATAAGTAGGTTCATTGCCAAAAAAGAGTGCAAATACTCCATGAGGTCCGTCATCGTCACATATAAGAAAACACTTTTCATTTTCAATGTCATTTTCAATCAGGTCTCTGCTTGGATATGTGTGTCCCCATTGGTCAGGATTTCCGGATTCAATCATGAAGTCCTGTGCAGTTCTATAGATTATCATAATGTCATTTAAATCTTCATCAATAGCTTTTCTGATATGCATGAATATCCCCAAAAATTTTTTATCACTTATATTATTTATATTTCAGATAATATATTAAGTGTTATAGGTGGAGTTCAATGGACAATAAAAAGACAGAATATATAGAAAATCCTGACTTGTTCAAAAATGCAGGAAATCCCAAAGGTGAATTGGGCAATGAACTGCTGGACTGGATGACAATAAACCATGAAAACCTTGCAAAGTGGGGCATAAGTCATTTGGAAATCACTGAAGAAGATGTGATTCTGGATATCGGCTGCGGAAGCGGAGTAAATATTGAAAGATTTCTCAAAATGACAGAAAATAAGGTTTGTGGCATTGACTATTCGCATCTTGCCGTGAAGAGATCCGTTCAGCTAAATCAAAAGGCCATTGATGAAGGAAGGTGTGAAATCACTGAATGTTCAGTATCAGCCATGCCCTTTGATGATGCCCTATTCGATATTGCAACGGCATTCGAAACAGTTTATTTCTGGCCCGATATTGTAAATGATTTAAGGGAAGTCAGAAGAGTATTGAAGGATGACGGAGTAATACTCATTTGCAATGAAGCGGTTCCAAAAGAAGATGACGGTCGCCAAAAGGAACTGTCTGAACTGTTGGGCATGACCATTTACTCTGAAGATGAACTGGATGAGAACTTGCGCCATGCAGGATTTTCCGAAGTCATAAGCTTTTTAAAGGAAGGCCATGACAGCGTAACAGATGAAACGGTTACATGGCTTTGTGTAATAGCAAGAAAATAATTAATATAATGAAAAAGAATACTTTAATCAATGGCTAAAAAAGAATATCTGGTGATTTTGATTTTATTAATCGTAATATTTGCTTTGAGTATTGCGATTATCAATGTGGATACAAAACAAACAAATTCAACCAATGTCACACATGAAATCATAGCAAATGATACATTGCAGGATTCAGGCACCGTTGAAGTAATCAGAAATCTTGGAAATCATGGCTCCAAAAGGATAGCCTATGTTGTTGGTGTTCATCCTTTGGAAAACGAGACACATAAAACCTTGCTTAAGATGTTGCCTAGCCTAACAGACTTGAATTATTGCTATGATATTTACATTATCAATGTAACTGAAGATATAGGATATTATGGTGACGGCTCATCGGATGACAGTCCTGGAAGGCAGCACGGTCAGGACCTGGCATTGAAATATGTTTATCCCCAAATTATAAATGGAGGATATGATCTGGCTGTTGACATTCATTCCAATGTTGGGGCCTATCCTTATAAGACTTTTGTTTTCAGTCCAGTTAAGGAATCAAAAAGCGTGAATTATGCTTATGAAGTTGCAGGAAATTCACAAAACATATCCTATTATGCTCCGGATTCCACTACGAGCGGTCCGTATTTGACTATTCCATTAAATCAGAATGGTATTCCTGCATTTTATTTTGAGGAATACAGCTTTGCATCTCAGGATGAAAAGGATATGCACATGCTGGAACTTATAAATTCTGTTGACAATTTAAGCTTATGATGGCAAATTTCGAAAGCCTTAAATACTTTAATGCACAATTTATACACAAGGTGATAATAAATGTATATAACAATACAATCATTTAATAAATTGCACGGTTCAAAACCTCTTAAACTTGGCGGAATCGTGAAACTTGTTAAAGAACCTGACAACAAATATGATTCAGAAGCAATAGCTTGTGAAATGAGATATTTCGGAAAGATTGGGTATGTATCAAACAGCACTTCAACCGTTGCTAAAGGAACAATGAGTGGAGGCCGGGTATACGATAAGATCAGTGACGAATATTTCGCAAGAATTCAATTCATTATAGGCACTGATGCAATTGCAAAAGTGCTCAGTGAAGAAGAATTCATCAAGGAAGTTGAAAATCCTGAAAGCGATGTTCATTTTTTATGCGACCATCTCGAAGAACTTGAACTTAAAGGATGATATTATGATAATTGAAGATAATGAAATTGACTCAAACATTGAGTTATTAACACCACAATCACATGAAAACGTAGCCATAATTCCTCTTAAATCTGAAAAAAAGTACATTGACGTATTGACTCTTAAAAAAGGAATGGAATTGGGTTTGGTTGAAGTAACGGAATGTGAACATTCCACAGTAAGCACTGTCATTGTAAAGAATAATGCCGTTACCCCATTGATATTGATAGATGGCGAGGAAATAGTCGGTGGAGACCAGAACAGGATAGTAAATGCAACCACAGTAATAGCTCCAAATTCCCAGTCACATATTTCTGTAAGCTGCACTGAACGTGGCCGTTGGGCATATAAAAGCGAATTTGCAAGTTCTATTCATATTGCAGATTTAAATACTCGTGTTGCAAAGGAAAAGGCATTCAGATCCAACAGGCCGGTTCAAAATGAAGTATGGTCATCAATCGATGCCCTTGAAAGACGCAATAATTATCACTCAAAAACAAGTGCGATGTCTGAAAGCTATGAGAATGCGAAGACAAATTTCAAAGAAATCCTAAAGTCATTTGAAATTGTAGACGGACAAACAGGAGTTTTAATCATCATAAACGGTGAAATCAAAGGTTTTGAATTATTTTTAAGCTCCGAAATTTACAAAGACTTTCACGAAAAGATTTTAAAAAGTTATATTATAGGTTCTGATGTGGAAAACATGACTTTCACAATCAATGTGGACAGGGCTAGACAAGTAATTGAAAATGCCTTTGATTCAACTTTTGAATCCAAGCCAACAAAAGGATTGGAAAAAGCCTATGAATTCGAAAACCCGGAAGGCATTGGAAAAGCCTACATTTTCGAAAATGAAATAATCCATTTGTCCTACTTCAACAGCGTTTCAGATGATGAATCTGATGAGGCATTAGTGAATGCTGATGTAAATTATGCGGTTAGAGACTGATTTCTCTAATCTATTTTTTTTTAATGTTTATTTAAATGTCATCAAACAAAATCTGATGGCCGCATTCAGGGCAGAACAGTGAATCGGAATCTAGCTTATGTCCACAGTTAGTGCAATATACATCATCACTATAGATTACAGCCTTACGAATTTCAAGTTCCTCTTCGGAAATCTTTCCTTCTTCAAATAGACTGTACAATTCCAAAAGGCCATCTATTTCATCATAGCTTTCATTATCAATGTTGTCTTCGAGGATTTCCTTCAAGGGTGTTGCTAAATCTTCATTTATTGCGAAAATCAAATCCCTGTCTTCAAGTTTGATCAATACTTTCTTTTTGGACCATCCGCCATCGAGTATTTCAATTTCATCCATTTGGGAGTATAATATTTTTTCGTTTGTTTCTTTGATGGTTATTCCGTCATGGTCTAAAAGCAAGTCTGTACCGACCCATTCATCATCATTTGAGGGAATATTAATCCAAACCTTTCGCTCTTTGAAGATGGTTTCCTTCTGTTTTTTAATCTTTTCAAGTTTCAGATTAATGGAATCGACAGAATCCTGAAATTCCGCAATCAGCTCTTCAGTAATGATGTCTTCATCAATCTTAAGGTTTTTTGAGTTTAGAAATTTTAAAAAAAGCTTGTTTGGAGAGCCGAATGTATTGATTAAGTTATAATCTTCCAATAGCTCTTCATTCTGTTCAAGTATGTCATTTTGGGTATTTCTTAAAAGATCTTTTAATCCCATATTAATATGTATTGATTTTTTAAATATTAATCTTACTGTTTAATCTTATAAGTTTGATTTCATGGTTTCCATCTGTTCATCGCGGCTTTTTAATTTCAGGGTAAACAGGAATGCGATGAATGCAACAATAGCTGCCAAAATTAAACTGACCTTATAACCCATAATTCCTGAAAAAGATGCAATTATTCCTCCGATGAGTGCTCCACCTATCAGTTGTCCTGCACTTGACAGCATGTTTACGATAGCCTGGCCAGCACCTCTTTCCTGTGGTTTGGCTTCACATAAAACGATATACCTTAATGGTGCTCCAATAATTGTCACCATTCCCGTACCGATTAAACAGCCGGCTACAATAAATAATAAGAAATTATTAGGGTATATTGCAATAACAATCAGGCCGAATGTTAAAATTAATGTTCCGACTGCCATAATCTTACGTGAACCTGCTGAATCAAGGATTTTACCGAGTATCGGTGCAGCAACGGCATTTGCTCCTAAAATCGGAATCAGCATTAGGCTTGCGAATTGTTCATTCAGGCCCATTGAAAGGATAACAAGTGATGGAATGAATATTGCTGATGAATATATTATCCCATAGCATAATGTTTCAATGCATGCAATTGCAATCTCTCTGTTTTTCAGCATGTGTATAGGTACGATTGAATCCTGTGCCCTTTTTTCAATTCTAAAGAATATCGGAATAAGAATGATGAAAATTATTAGGAATGGAGCCACATTTAAGGACAAAAGACTGTTCACAAAATTGCTTGAATCTATTTGATTCAATCCGTAGGCCAATAATATCGCAAGCAAACTCAGCATCAGAATTCCCAAATAATCTATTTTCAGTTTTCTTTCATGTTCTGCATCTGGAAGGATGTAGAATGCAAACAGCACCAGCAATATACTGATTGGGATGTTAATTGTAAAGCACCAATTCCAGCCAAATGGAATCAATGCTGCCCCAACCAAAGGACCTCCAATTGCAGAAATTCCGAACACGCTTCCAAGAATCCCCAATGCTTTTCCCCTTTCGTCAAGTGGGAATGCATCGCCTACGAATGCTCCGGCTACCGGGAAGAGGCCTCCGCAACCAAAACCTTGAATGATTCTTCCAAGAAATATTGATTCGATATTAAAGGAAAATGCGATTAGGCAAGAGCCTATTCCAAAGAGTATTACGTCCAAGATGAAAATCTTTTTTCTGCCGTAAAAGTCTGAAAACTTCGCCATGACGGGAGATCCGATCATGAATGTGATTACAAATAATGTAAATATCCAGCTTGACTCCCTGCTTGTCAGATGCAAGCTTTGCTCAATTGATGGCAGTACCGGACCGATGATTCCAGTATCCAATGATCCCATAAATACGCCTATCAGGAATAATAAAAGTATCATGTTTCGTGTTTTTCTATCCAAGGTTTTGTTTTTCATTGTATTTCATTTAAAATTTTATATTTATAGTTATTTATTAACATTATCTTATATCTATTGTGAAGTTTAGATTACATTAAATCCTAGGGTTTTTTTGTAACTTCTTTTTTAAGAAAGACTTTTTTAAATGAAAGGAATAAAATATTAATTATATTAACACTTTAAGGTTTTGGACATTATGAAGATTTTAATATCAAATGATGATGGGGTTTTTTCACCGGGGATATTGGCAGCAAGGCAGGCGGTTGAAGATTTGGCTGATGTGACAGTTGTTGCACCTGATGAAAATAACAGCAGTGTAGGGCGCCGAATGTCATTATTCAAACATTTGAAATTGCTTTCCTGTGAACTTGAAGACGGAAGCGAAGCATATTCAGTTTCAGGCAGCCCTGCAGATGCCGTGATAGTAGGTGCAAATTATGTAATGGATGAAAAGCCTGACCTGGTCATAACTGGAATAAATCAGGGAGTCAACATAAGCTGCGATATAACATCATCCGGTACAGTTTGCGCCGCTTTTGAGGCGGTCAGTTTAGGCATTCCCGCAATTGCCGCTTCCCTATTCATTGATCCCAAAACTTCATATAAGCAGGATGAAAAAGGTGAATGGTATCTGGAATATGACTTCGATTTGGCAAAGCAGGTTTTGCATGACCTTGTATTGAAGATTATTAATGAAGGATTTCCTGAAGGTGTCGATTTGTTTAATTTGAATGTGCCGACAAATTATGACTCAGAAGAGGTAAAAATCACCCATCTGTCACATAAGATGCTGGATAAGATGGTAATTGACAATACTCATGAGGAAAAATCAGAGATTTTTAACTATCCTCTGGATGAAGGTCAAAACAGTGATGATTTGGTAATGATTACATCAAATCTGGTTCAGGAATATGAAGAAAACAGTGACGGACATGCTTTATTTGTCGAAAAAAGACCTAGTCTTACTCCACTTACTGTCAACATGACCTACAAAGATTTGAAAGACTGGTAAATATGTTATACCTTATTTAAAATTAGCAATGGTTACTATTTAGTTCAATAATATGATTTAATAGGATTGGGTAATTGTGAATCGGAATAATTTATTTGTACTTGTTTGTTTATTGATAATATTTATTTGTTGCATCGGCAATGCCAGTGCTAATTCTGGCGATGCAATCAATGAAATAAATTCAAGTGACTGTGGAGGATATGATTCATTGGAAGTCCAAAACGATACTGATTTGAAATATCAAAATGATGATTGTGCAATAGATAAATCAGAATCAAATGGCACTAACATATCAATCACATCAGATGAGTCCAATCAGTTATTAACTGATGAAAATAATGGAGAGATACTGTCTTTTGATGATTTGCAGCAAATGATTAATGATGCTGAAACAGGTTCAATATTGAGATTGACAAACAGTTTTAAATATTCCGGGTCTATAGGAGGACAAGGTATTGTCATTTCAAAAAGCCTAACAATTATAGGAAAGAATAACTGTTCCATTGATGGAGTTGGCAAATCAAGAATCTTTAAAATAGGTTCCGATTGCAAGGTCACAATTGCAGATGTCACATTTAAAAACGGATACTGCAGGGGCATTGTCTCCAAAAGCCAGGATGGTGCTGCAATAAACGCTTTAAAAGGTTCATCCCTTATTGTTAGAAACTGTATTTTCATGAACAACAAGGTTTACAATGCCAATGGTGCAGCCATTTATGGAAACGAAAACACAATGATTAAAATCATGAATTCCAAGTTTATAGGAAATGAGGCGATTCGCTCAAGCAATGTGGCATTTAACAAATTCAAAAGGGGAATCGGCTCAGCAGTATATGTTAATATAGGTTCAATCCTAAGGACTGACAATTCCATTTACCAAAAGAATGCAGCATATGCGAGCACTATTTATGTGGCAAGCTATGAAAACAGTAAGTATTCTTTAAGCACTGCAATGATTAACAATTGCAGATTCTATTATAATACTGCTAAGATACACAGCATTTTCTATCTGGACAAATTTTCAAAAGGGTCTGTAGGGGCTACTGTATTCAAAGGTAACAGGGTTTATGATTCAGGTTCAATATTGAAATTGGATGCATCAAAATCATTTGTAGTCCAGAATTCCAAATTTGTAAAGAATACTGCTGTAAGTGGAATAATTTACCTCGGAGAATTTAAGGACAGCAAGCTTGGATATGGCACATCCACCGTTAAGGTAACCACATGCAGTTTCTATTATAATAAGGCATATTGTGGTGGATCTATATTTTCCCAATCCGGAAGCCTCAATGTTATAAGCACATTTTTCCTTGGAAATGCAGCCACAAAAAACGGTGGGGCTATTGCCACAAACAATAATGGTGCGCTCAAATTGTACAATTGCAACTTCAGAAGCAATCGCGCAATGTATGGAGGAGCCATCTATTCTTTCATTAAAGGTGCCACAGCTACAAAATGTTATTTCATCAACAATTTAGCTTCACGTGCTGGTCCTGATATATATGGAACGGTCACTAATATTTCTTCTTAAATTAATTCAGTTGGTAATCTTATTTAAGATTCGCCATTTGAATAGAAATTTTACTTATTTCATTGGATAATTTTTAGATTTCTTTAAAAAATATTAAATATTTTAAATGATAAATTATTATATATGAAATTATATTTAGTTTTTTTAATTTTTTGTATAATATAATTTATATTTTGGTGATAAAAATGGATATCAAAAAAGTTGTAGTAGCGGGCGGAGGAGTCCTAGGTAGTCAAATTGCTTATCAATCTGCATTCTGCGGATTCGATGTAACAGTCTGGTTAAGAAGTGACGGTTCAATCGAAAGGGCAAAACCTAAATTCGAAAGACTCTTAAACATATATCTAGGTTCACTTGAACAGATGAAAACAGATAAATCCGCTTATTGCAGAGGATTCAGCAAAACACCTGACCTTAGTGATGATGAGATAGATGCATTGAAAGAACAAGCTCAAAAAGCATTTGACAGCTTGACCTTAACCACAAGCTATGAAGAAGCAGCAGATGATGCGGACCTTGTAATTGAAGCAATTGCAGAAGATCCTGAACAAAAAATTGCATTTTATGAAGAATTGGCTAAATATCTTTCTGAAAAAACAGTTGTCGTTACAAACTCATCCACTTTGCTTCCAAGCCAGTTTGCAGAACACACTGGAAGACCTGAAAAATATTTGGCATTCCACTTCGCAAACAACATTTGGGCTCAAAACACTGCTGAAGTCATGCCACACCATGGAACTGAACAGGAATACTTCGATACAATTGTTCAGTTTGCTGAAGACATAAACATGGTTCCTATTAAGGTATTGAAAGAACAGCCGGGTTATGTACTTAATTCTCTCCTTGTTCCATTCCTGTCTGCCGGACAGGCCTTATGGGCTGAAGAGGTCGCGGACCCAGAAACAATCGATTTGACTTGGAGGCTTGCTACAGGAGCGCCTAATGGTCCTTTCCAGATTTTGGATGTTGTAGGTCTTGTAACTGCATATAATATTGTTATTATGGACCCTAGATCTCAAGACCCTGAGACAACTCAAGGTAAGATTGCAGGAAAACTCAAAGAAAAAATAGATGCTGGCGAAACTGGTATCAATGCAGGTAAAGGATTCTACGAATATTAATTTTAAAAATAACGGCGAAGTTATTTTTTCAAGGGGCCTTGATTTGCATGATTTCTGTTATAAATATGTTGAAACTGTTAATATGAAGGCCAATATACATGACACGGGATCATGTTTAACACAGTCAGATTTTGATTAAAGTAGATGATTTTTTCATCTACATTCTATTTTTAATATTTCAACCGAAAACATTCAGTTCAAACATTTTTAATTCATTGAATATGAATCAGATATATCTTTCAACCATGGGAAATTCTTCTTTTATAATTGAATATATGCTCTTTTTTTATAGATAATTATATATTGTCATAGTATAATATTCTATATCATGTATAAAAGGAGTTTATTTATCATTTGTTTGTTCATTTGTTTATTTTCCATAGCTGGTGTGAGTGCCGGCGATGTCGATGCCAATGTAACAGCAAGTGACGGGACGGATATTCGAGGAGAATTAAGTATTCCTGCTGATGAAGCGCTAAATGATGATTTTTCATCAACAGATGATGCATCTGGCGATGAGGTGCCCTTAAAAGCTAATCCAAAGACATTTACAGATTTAAATGAAACAATCAATGGGAACAGTAATTCAGAGATTCATTTATATGACGATTATTGCTATAATATAGATGTGGATAAGGATTATGTGGAGAGGGGATATGAAAGAGAGAGTTTCTTTGATACACTAATCCAATATGGTATTGTAATCAATAGGCCGCTTACTATATATGGTCATGGTCATACTATTTGCGGAAGTGACGGAATTGGTCATGCCCGTGGTATTTTTAAGGTTTATTCAGATAATGTCACCTTTCACGACATCAATTTTGAGAAACGTAGCGGTATGAAAATGGGTGGTGCTATATACGCAAAAAATAACATCATAGTCGATAATTGCACCTTCAGTCAGAACCAAGCACATAAGGGAGGTGGAGTATATGTCGAAGGCACTGCCACTATTTCAAATTGCGAATTCATTAACTGTGTCGTTTTAAATGGAAATTCAGGTGCAGTATATGCCAACAATGGAAATATTTCAAACTGCAGATTTTTAGGCAACGGCGTTAAATACATTTCTTATAACGAACCATTTTTCGCCGGTGCAGTATATCTTGGTACTGGTTCGGTTGACAACTGTTATTTTGAAGGTAATTATGTTCAAAAGGATACTGGTGGCGCATTATATATTGGAAGTTTGGGTAAAGTTTCCAATTGTACCTTCAAAGGCAATTATGCAAATAAAGGGGGTGCCATTTATGCTGACGGGGACGTCATCATTTCAGATTCCAAATTCATAGATAATCATGCAGATGAAGAAGACAGATACAGTGGTAAAGACAATGGATACGGTGGTGCTTTAGCCCTTAACGGGGCAACTGTTGTAAACTGCAGTTTTACAGGTAACTATGCCCACAACAGGGGAACCATAAGCATGGAAAACGGTTCGATTATAAACTGCAGCTTTGCCAATAACAGAGCCACAGAAGTCGGCAGCGGTGCAATATATATTGGAACTAACGCAAATATTGAAAATTGTAATTTCACAAACAACAGTGCTGAAAGACGTGGTGGCGCCATAGCCATCGGATCAGCCAGTAATCCTTCTGAAAGCTGGAGCACCAATATCATAAATTGCATATTTACAAACAACATGGCAACATTAAATGGGGGAGCCATATTCGGAGGTACTGCAATAAACTGTTCCTTCAAGGGCAATACTGCAAAAGGGGGTTATTCAACTTATGAAACCAAAATCTCTCCTTATGCAAACAGAATTGTTGCAGCTGCAGTTTCTGCGGTCTATAACATAAACAAATATCTTGAGATTACATTAAAGGACAATAAAGGTGAAGCGGTTAAGAATTATAAATTGAATGTTGTAATCAACGGCAAATCCTATGTTTATACAACAAACAGTTTGGGTAAGGTAAAGATTTCAACCAAAACATGGTCTCCAAAAGTATACCAGATATCCATTTCAACAAGTGAGAAAAATACCCACTATCTCACTGTAGAAACAAAGAATACAAGGGTTCTTGTTAATAAGGCAGTTCCTAAATTGACTGCATCTGCCAAAACATATTACCTTAAGGACAAGACCAAAAAGTATGTTGCAGTCTTGAAAACAAATACAAATCAGTTTTTAAAGAATGCAAAAGTTACTGTAAACGTTGGTGGAAAAACTTACTCTATCAAAACCAATGCCAAAGGTCAGGCAATATTTTCACTTAACCAATTAAACAAAAAAGGCAGTTTTAAGGCAATAATCAAATTTGCAGGAAATGGCTATTATACTGCCATTAACAAAAGCGTCTATATTAGAGTCAAGTAGATTTCAAATCTACTTCTTTTCTTTTTTTTGAATGCTTCAAACGAAAACATTCAATTCAAACAAAATACGAAAATTGTCAATTTTTAAAATTATTATAATTTTGAAACATATAATTTAATCAAAAATTGCTATATTTAAATTAAATATTGATTAAAAAACTATAAAATAAAAGAGGAAGTAATTAATTATTTGGAAATGATACATTATTTTTTAATATAAAAATAATCACATCTACATAGTCACCATTGTTTACAAGAATTTCGCATCATTCGAATTTCTTTTTCATGCAGATGACCGAATCATCATTTTTGAATTGTCCGAATTTGTCTATAAGTTCATAATTTAACTTTTCGTATAGTTTTATTGCAGCATGATTGTTCTTACCGGTAACTATATAGGAATATTTGAAATTGTCTTTGATTGCCAATTTTTCCAATTGTATAATTATGTTATGGGCAATTCCCATTCTGCGATATTCCTTTTTTACAAAAACTCTTTTAAATTCAACGGATTCATTATCGAAGGACCTATAACTGGCACAAGCAATTGCAATATTATTATCAAATGCCAATATGACAACATGGGGATCTTTAAACTCATTATAATTTTCATATTTTGATAATTCATCACCGATACGTTCATAATATCCTCTGTCCAGTTCATCTACAAGCTTCAGAAACCTTTCATCCTT